>JAUPVY010000012.1 GCA_030916785.1 Patescibacteria group bacterium | reverse complement strand
GCATTACCATACACACTCCTTGAAGCAGGTCTTGCAGAGTGTGCGGTTATTGCAACAAAAGTTGGTGGTATTCCAGAAATTATTACCGATGAAAAAACTGGACTACTCATACACAGAAACATTGACGAGATCACTCACTCCATAACCCATCTTATCGAAAACCCAGAAAAACGGCTCCATTTAGGCGTCAATTTAAGACATGATATTGAAACTCAATTTTCAGTTAAACAAATGCTCAAAAAAACAACTGAAATTTATTTGAAATAAAAAAACCAAACCTACCCAATTATCAGAACTTCCAAATTTGAATTTTCAACGAGGAGATCGCCAAATTTGGAAGTTTTACACACCAATTACTTCATTCTGCGCGACAGATTTATGAACCGTCCGTCCATATCGCTTCATCCCCGTCAAGATTCCTAACCCTAAAAACTCAGTTAATAAATGACTACCACCATAACTCATAAAAGGTAATGTTTTACCTGTCACTGGCAGTAACCCGATATTCATACCAATATGCACAATAAAATGTGTGACAAATAAAATAGTCAAACCTAAACCAAATAGCATTTCAAAGTTTGTAGATCCTCGGAAAGAAATTGCCATCATTCGCCAAAACAAAATACCATAGAGAGTTAGTAGCAATATAACACCAACAAATCCCCACTCCTCAGCAAATGAGGCGAAAATAAAATCGGTCTGATATTCTGGTAAAAACTGCAACTTTGACTGTGTCCCATACCCAATACCTTTACCAAGCCACCCACCAGAACCAACAGCAATCGTTGATTGGTATGCATTGTACCCAGTCCCACGAATATCGGTAAGTGGTGAGACAAAAGTTCTAATACGATCTTTTTGATATTGTTTGAATGCAAACCCCCACAGAAAACTAAACGAAACCACGGCAATAAAAAAAACTAAAAATAAATGTTTTTTTGAAATACCAGAAACCAACACCATACCTAACCACAGGAAAAATATAATGATAGCAGAACCAAAATCGGGCTGAAGTAATACGAGTACAAAAACAACAAAAACATAGAAACCGGATACGATAATATGGCGTATATTTGCTATTTCAATATGACGACGTGAAAAATATTTTGCCAACAAAACAATCACCACCAGACTAACGAGGTCTGTCGGCTGAAAAGATAATGCCCCAAGATCAAACCAACTTTGTGCCCCCTTAAATACACTACCCAAAATAAAAAGTAGTGACAAAACACCAACAGACACCCCGAACAACCCAACAACAATGCGCGTGTTTTTCAAAAATCGCCAATCAAATACGCTTGCACCGAAGAAAACACAAATAGATACAATCATCCATGTTAATTGACGGTCAAAAAACCGATTCTGGGAAACCCCAAATACAGAAAATGAATTCATGGTCACCAAACCAGCACAGGTGATGAGCACCGCACTACCAAAAAGCATCCAGTCTATATTTTTGAATACGTATGAATATAAAGATCGCCACATACACCAGAGTTAAAAGATTCGGTAAATGATAGTGATAGCATTTGGTTTCTTTTCGCACAATGAAGAACCGATACGAGTATATATTGATGATAGTGTCTCTTTTGTCGGTGCAAAGAAATACCTGTCGGGACTACCTGCAATCGTTTTCAAAAAACCTTCATTGACCGACTTACCCAAACCAATGGTATAAATAGTGATGCCAGATGCACTTGCCTCACGGGCCATTGATTCGGCATAGATACGAGGGTAATCTATCTGAGATGATCGAGGTTCGGTTGGAATGCCATCAGTCAGTAATACAATCACTTTATTATCCTGTGACCGTGCACCTGACCGCAATTGCTGGGATGCCAACTGTATTCCCTCTCCGATATTAGTCTGTTGTTGTTGTGTACCAGTCGCTAATGCAAATGAATCAATTGCAGAAATGACATCTTGTTTATTAGAGGACACCATTCGCTCCTCAAATGCATTCGTACCAAATGATATAAACCCAACACTGCTATCATCATATAAGTTTTTAATAAATTCTTTGGCAGTTTGCTTGACCGTAGTAAATGGTTCTGGTGGATTTTTCCCCTCTGACATCATACTACCCGACCGATCAAGCACGAGTGACACATCAACAGGATTAACACACGCTTCAACACCAAGATTAAAAGGTCGTGGCCACATAAAGACAAAATCCTGTGACTGGCTTTTCGCAACATCATCAACAAATGTACGTGACACTGCAACCACATTTTCCTTGTTGTCTAACACGAGTGCAACCAGTTCTACATTTTTAACCGTACTCAAAGAATTGTTCGTAATCGTACCATCAATACGCGGAACTGTTGAGGTACCAGAAAGCGGACTATACTGTATCGCAAGCAATGGATCTTTTGTTGTATCCTTAACCCATGTACCAAGTTTTGTAAATTGGAAATCAACTGTTTTTGCCTTGCGTGCGCCAGTAGTAAAACTTGGTTCAAAAACAACAAAACGTTTATTTTTTGGAATAAATGTCTGCCCGGTGCGAATACCAATTAACTGATGATTCTCATCATACACAGAAAAAGTATACTCGGCTGTTGTATTTTTTGAGTTAACATTTGGATTTTCAACATATGCCGCCAGATTATACACATTGTTGACCACTAGAAATGGTTTCGCCCAGAGAACAATCGGTGAAAGAGTATCGGTTGTACAAATGTTTGAACATGAACCACCACAATCAACCCCCATCTCATCACCATTTTTCACACCATCAGTGCATGTTGGTGCCCGATAGAGAGTTTTGTAATACACAAACCCAAGGAACCCTGAGGTCAGAATAATAAGCAAGAGTCCGTACATAAAACGTCGTTTTGTAGACCATGACAATGCCATAAAATGATTATACCAAAAAACACTCGCACAAAGCGAGTGTTTTTTGAATTGAAAACTTGGTTCTGGCGCCTAGCTACTTTCCCCCAAAGGAGTATCATCGCCTCAACAGAGCTTAACTGCCGTGTTCGGAATGAGAACGGGTGTGACCTCTGCGATAAAGCACCAAAACTAAATTTTCAATTTTTACTTAAATTGGTAAGGGTGTCCAACGGTTCCCCGTCGACTCGATTGTTAATCGAGCTGTTTAGTAAGTCGGATCTTTTCAGATCAAGGACTTACACTCAAGACACCCATAAAAATGTAAAAGTAAAAGAAGAACATTCATGGATTCTCTCCATGTAACAGGATAAAGTTTTTGCACAACATTGTCGCGCTGTGATTATTAAATTTCCTAATAGAAATCGGCTAATTAGTACACCTTGGCTCAACACATTACTGTGCTTACACCTAGTGCCTATCACGTGATCATCTCTCACGGGCCTCAAACGATTCCTAATCTTGAAGTATGCTTCACGCTTAGATGCTTTCAGCGTTTATCATTTCCCAACTTAGCTACTCTGCGGTGCCCTTGGCAGGACAGCAGACACACCAGAGGTCAGTTCACCCCGGTCCTCTCGTACTAGGGGCAAATCTTCTCAAGAATCAACGCCTGCAGTAGATAGGAGACCAACCTGTCTCACGCTTGTTACCCAAATTTTCATTTGGCAATGGACTGTAGCTTTTTCTGTTTTCTTCTGTAAATGGAGGGTAGGAGCGCGACTGGGGTGGCGATACCCTCCCCCTCGCGAGATTTGTGTTCCGTTTCGAACCAGAACAACTAGGGAACTCTCTCCCCACCCCTCACAAAAGAAAACAAATTGTTGACGTTCAGTCTCTACGGGCGAGTCACCAGACTCGTATTGAGCCTGCGAAATACTCTTCCCTCGGTATTACCGATTTTGCCCTTCGACTCATCCTTCGAAAAACTCAGGATTCGCTCAGGGTAAAACCTGCGGTTTTACCGACATAAGTCAACTTTAATCCTTCGACTTCGCGATTACGCGTAGTCTCAGGACCGCCGTGATGTGATTAGTTCTATCTTTCTTATTTTATTCATTAAACGAAATTCCTCTGAGGATTCAGATTGCACTTCAGTCAAAAGATTTGACTTCAGTACGGTCTGAACCCAGCTCGCGTATCTTTTTAATTGGCGAACAGCCAAACCCTTGGGAGCTTCTTCACCCCCAGGATAAGATGAGCCGACATCGAGGTGCCGAACTGCACCGTCGCTATGGACGCTTAGGTGCAACCAGCCTGTTATCCCCAGGGTAGCTTTTATCCGATAATCTCCGGCCGCCTCTAACACGGACCGTCGGTTCACTATGTTCTGCTTTCGCATCTGTTTGACAAGTACGTCTCACAGTTAAGCCAGCTTATGCCATTACACTATCGGCACGGTTTCCATTCGCGCCTAGCTGACCTTAATAAACTCCTCCGTTACTTTTTAGGAGGATAGCGCCCCACTAAAACTGCCCACCAGAAACTGTCTCTCGTCGTTTTTTCCGCCGAGGTTAGAAAATATAACAAACAAAATGGCTATTTCACTGACGACTCCACGGTACCCGAAAGCCCGCTTCAAAGTCTCACCACTATGCTACGTATGCAAGTCATATTCTCAATATCAAGCTGCAGTAAAGCTCCTGGGGTCTTTTCGTCTAACTGCAGGTAACCGGCATCTTCACCGGTACTGTATTTTCACCGAGCAAGTCCCCGAGACAGTTCTCCAGTCATTACACCATTCGTGCACGTCTGAACTTACCAGACAAGGAATTTCGCTCAAGTGTTCCTTAAACTTGGACCATGTCTTCTTCCCTCACAAATAAATTTGTTCGGGATGCACGGCGTATGGCCTCTCGTATGAGCCGTGTTGGACCATTACTACATTACTGTAATAATGGGTAGCGTTTTTGTTTGTGTGTAATGATTTAATTGTTTTATCAAAATCCCGTTTTTAACAGTCCCAGTCCTTGTACTTTGCACAATTGCTTGTGCTCAGCACAACCTTAGGACCGTTATAGTTACGGCCGACATTCACCAGGGCTTATATCGTCAAGCAAATACCTTGCGGTATTCACCTCCAATATTTGACCTTCTGGCATTGGTCAGGTGTCACCCCCTATACATCCTCTTGCGAGTTCGCAGGGAGCTGTGTTTTTGATAAACAGTTGCCAGAGATACTTTAGCTGCGGCCCCTATAAATAGGGGCAAGCCTTATTCCGAAGTTACGGCTGCTTTTTTGCCGAGTTCCTTGGGGACCTCTCACTCGTTCGCCTTACTCTACTCGAGCTGACTACCTGTGTCGGTTTGCGGTACGGTTTTCACACAATTAAGCTTAGAAAATTTTCTTGGAAGCGCGCTTTACATTATCCCCTTTGACGTATCGCCAGGTTTTGATAACACTCGGAGATGACTTCCGGATTTTCCTAAAAGTCCTCCCTATGCTACCAACTCAAATCCAATAATGAGCAATATATACTGCACTCCGTCCTTCCATCGCATTGTGTAAAAGTTAGGGAATATTAACCCTATGTCCATCGGCTGCGGCTCTCGCCATTGCCTTAGGCCCGACTAACCCTGCTCTGATCAACATTGAACAGGAAACCTTAGTCTTTCGGCGTGAAGGGATCTCACCTTCATTGTGGTTACTTGTGCCAACATTCTTACTTCGCAACGCTCCAGCATGGGTCACCCCTTTGCCTTCACTGCAGATGCGAATACTCTCCTACCGCTTGTAAACTTCATCAAGAATCCGATTTTGAAAAAATCGGAAGAAAACTTTTTTGTCCACCCTTTTGTTGGGGGTGGTGAACCCGGCAGGTTTCGAACCTGCGACCTTCTCGTTGCAAACGAGACGCTCTCCCATCTGAGCTACGGGCTCACACTTGGCGGGGACGGCAGGACTTGAACCTACAACATCCAACCTGAAAGGGTTGACGGTCTACCAATTGACCTACATCCCCGCACTGCGGACAAAAATAAAATAACTAAAGAACACAAAGTTTCAAAATTGCTAATTTTGGAACTTTTCCTTGATGAAGTTTACAAACCCTCAGTTTCGGTACTATGTTTAGCCCCGATTATTTGCGGCGCGATGTCTCTTACTGAGTGAGCTGTTACGCTATCTTTAAAGGATGGCTGCTTCTAAGCCAACCTCCTCAGTGTCTGAGAAATATCACCACCTTAAGTGCACTTAACATAGATTTAGGGACCTTAAATAGAGATCTAGGCTGTTTCCTTTTTGACGTACGGAGCTTAGCCCCCGCCGTCTAACTGCCAAGTTATAAATCCTCGGTATTCGGAGTTTGATAGGATTCGCGAGATTTCTCCCTGTCGAATCCTTCCAGTGCTCTACCCCCGAGGGGAACACTTGACGCTAGCCCAAAAGCTATTTCGGAGAGAACCAGCTATTACCAGGCTCGATTAGCTTTTCACTTCTTACCACAAGTCATCCGATAGAATCGCACGACTAACCGGTTCGGGCCTTCCCCCACCTTTCGGTGGGGTTCACCCTGCTCATGGCAAGCTCGCTCTGGCTTCGGGTCTAATACATACGACTTATTCGCGCTATTCACACTCGGTTTCCCTGTGGCTCCATGCATTCAAGCACTTAGCCGCGCCGCATATATTAACTCGTTGGCTCATTCTTCAATAGGCACGCCGTGACGGACCGCACGCTATGTAAAATAATTTCCAATAGGGAGAATAACTCGGCACCTCTCCCTATTGCGCTCCTACATTAAATTCGTATGAGCTCCTCAGGAAAAACCGAGACTTCTCCAATGATGTCTGGTGCACCAGACCCCATCGGAAATTATTTTACACACTGTGCGACCCGCTCCGACTCCTTGTAAGCATATGGTTTCAGATCTATTTCACTGTCCTTATCGGACTTCTTTTCACCTTTCCCTCACGGTACTAGTTCACTATCGATCTTCAAATGTATTTAGCCTTACCGGTTAGTACCGGCAGATTCCCCCGAGCTACTCATGTCTCGAGGTACTCAAGAACAGAAACAAGAAAGATGTGAGTGTTTTCATTTACGGGACTATTACCCACTTGGGTCACGCTTTCCAGCGTATTCAATTAACACCACATTTTGTAACTTTCCTCATAATAAATTACGACGTTCCTGCCTTACAACCCCACCCTACTATCCTCGTGCCGCGTGACAATATTATTGCCATCGGAACAAAGATAGGAGGGTGGTTTGGGCTTCTGCGTTTTCGCTCGCCGCTACTTACGCAATAACTATTGTTCTATTTTCCTCCAGGTACTGAAATGTTTTACTTCCCTGGGTATGCGACCTACGTAACTCGTAGGACTATGACACGAGGTCATAAGGTTTCCCTATTCAGAAATCTCCGGATTAACGGTTGCTAGGCACCTCCCCGAAGCTTATCGCAGCCATGCTACGTCTTTCATCGCCATTTGAAGTCAAGGCATCCACCATATGCTCTTAAATTTCCCATTAGGAAATTTAAAAACCACTTGCCCGTACCGAAAGGACTTTTGATCCGTTCGGATGGGCTTAACTTTATCCTGTTACATGATTTGAATCATATAACTGTTTGTTTACTTACTTTTACTTTTTTCTCTACCTGTATGGAAAGACCCCCTAACATTCAATGTTAATGAACATTAGAAGAACCACACGGTAGAATGTACCAAACAGTACGGCCTCGGCTTTTCTGTTTGGATAAGATGTCAAATATCATTCGTTCTGAATGGTCACTTTTGGTTTGAAAAAACCGCTTTTTAGGCGGGATATTCGGACAACACTTAAAAAAGTATTATCTATACCGCGGTAAAATTAAGTGACTTTTTAACATATTCAGTAATGCTAGGTAGTATATACGAAATGAATTGTTTGTCAAATAGTCCAAGGTACCTAAAATAGGTTGATTTATATAGATTAAATTGATAGACTGAAATGGACAAATCGGCATGCCAGCGTAGGCGGTTTCGGGATCAAACTACACTGGTGTGTTGGGGGTCAACCAGCAGGGTTGGTAACACGGGGCAGACACAGGTTTGGCCCCGTTTTTATATACAAAAAACACCCACACATTGGGTGTTTTTTGTTTTTGAAATAACAGAAATTAGTTTCGGTGTTTCAATTCTTCCTGGATTCGTTCAATGGTTCTTTTGGCAGGTTCCTGACCACCCAAACCAAATGCAAGACCGAGTGCCAAAGAAACAGCAACAACAAAACCAGTAAACAATGTTTGGATAAACGCGCCAGCGATACCCATCTGTGACAATGCAACTAAAATAGCAAACACCCAAATACCCCATCGGGTAACTGAACCAAGGAAGTTAGCAGATGTGATACCTGCGGTTTTTGATGAAGCAACCACCACTCGATGCATCGCATCTCCCACAACAGCACCAACCAACAGGATAAGGATTGCAATAATCAACTGTGGCAAGTATCCAAGTACGATTTGCTGTAAGAAAGCGGTCACCTGATTTAGACCAAGAATATCAAAACTTGCAATCAGAAAGACAACAACAATGAAGTATTTAATAAGTGAACCGATAAACAAACCTGAGTTAAGATTAAGTCCTGCTCGCTTCACTATATTTTCAAAGCCTGCTCGCTTCAATGCATCATCAAATTTGATGATCTGCATGAATTTTTCAATCGCCTTACTGACAAGCGCGCCGATTGCCCATCCAATAAATAGAATAACCAATGCCACAATCAGACTTGGGATAAACATAATGATCCCAGTCCACAACCCTTGAAAAGAGTTTGTAAGCATTTGACCCCATGTATCTACTATCATAAATATGTAATTAAAATTAATAAATGTTTCTAATGCACTTATTATATCATATGCAAAAAGCAATGACAGAAAGATACCCACATGTCTAGATATTCCCCAGTTTGTTCAATATCTTTTTATGAGGATAGTCCAAAATATCTCGGGTTAGTTTGTCGCACATGCTGAGCCGATATTGAAAATCATCAGTTGTAAAATACGCATACCGCAATTCCTTTCCGATTTCCGATTCTAGTGTTTTGATTGTGTGTTCCAAAGAGCCCTTTTTTACATGATCCCCGACAATCAGCAAATCAGCCCGACTTTCTGGCTCCTGAATAAATACACCCGCAACAAGCACCAGTTTGATAGACCCGAGTTTGCTAATTTTTTTGACGATTTCCTTTGGATGCAATGGCTCAACATTAATCAGGAAATTCTGTAATGGCGCAAGGTAGGAAAACTGCTGATTCAACACATATCCCTTTCCCCCACGTGCATTTGTTCTCGTTCTGACAAGTCCTATTTTATCTAAAACATTCATTTCTTTGCGGACACGAGCAATATCCACTTTTGCACGTTCAGCAATATCCCCTGTATCAAACGTATGATCCGGGTTGAATAAAAACAGGCGCATGATTTTAACCTTGGCTTCCGAGCCAAACAATTTTGATAGTGTCTCCATGCCAACTATTATACTCACCCGCAAAATAAATGCGACGGTTGACTTAGTAACTCTTTCATGATTATATAATACTGGAGTAAACACATGAATCTCTCCCAGCTTGGCACCTTAAGCGCTCTATTTGATAAGATCAAGTATGGCATAGACGATGGGTCTCTGTCGTACAAGTTCGTCAAAAACGGTTTGGAAAACATTCTCGAGGGACCGAAGTTTAACAGAACCACTTCTCTGGGAAATTTAACTCTCGTTGATACCTTCCGTGTAGAGGAAACGCCAGAGATCGGCGAGATGAAAACAGTACCACATAAATACTATCATAGAAGTATTTCTTTTGAAGGATACGATAGTATTCGCCTTGAACTAGGAAAATTCTTTCTAAAAGGAGGGTCCCCTAAAACACCGGGTGGCAAAGCCGGAATCCTTGTCAGCAATCGGAGACTTTCGATTCTCGATTTCATTCAAGAATTATTAGGTGAATCTTCTATTGATGCAGACTTGTTTGAACAAAGTGTCATCGACAGTGGCATTACTTTTTCAATCAAACAGGTTATGAATATCTTGACCAGCGATAATACGGCTGATGTGGTAGCGAGACCCAAAAAGGGATCCATCTTCCTCGTTCACAACAGCGAAATGAACTCTGTTGGTGGAGTATCAATCTCAAGTTCAAAAAAATACCTCTACGGCAAAAACCCAGATGACATATATCCTTACTCAGCAGGTACATTGTTTGTTGTTCGCAACATTCCATCACACCTGAAACAGGGATAGTAAGTAATCAACCACCGGACTGAGGTCCGGTGGCTTTGTGTATGCCCGCGTGATGCGGGCATTAACCCAGGAGGTTAAATAGAGAAGGTTGGTCTACCTGATTGTGCTTTTCTTGATGTTTAACATATCTGCGAATAATAAATTCATCGATACCGATGGTTGAGACAAAGTACCCTCGTGCCCATAGTGATGATTTGTCATACAGACTCCTTGTACGTTTAATCTTCTTTTTCATCCATGCAGATGATTTTCCCTTCAGTATTTGCATAATATATGAGACCGAATATCGAGGCGATGATAACAAACAGAGATGTATGTGGTCGCTTTGGATGTTTAACTCGATAATTTCCCATTGTTTCCAGCGACAAATCGACTCGAATATTCGTCTCAACTCTTGCTTAACTTTGTCAGAGTCGAGTGTTTTTCCTCGATATTTGGGAGTCCACACAATGTGGTATTTCAAATCGTAAAAACAATGTGATAATGTACGTATCGTACGTTTGTGCGTAATCATAAGCGTATGAAGTTAATTAACGACTAAAGGTGCTGTTGCCACAGCACCTTTAGTATACGGCGTTGCCTGTAAACGTACACTCCGGCGATGCCGGAGGTTTTTCTTGTAACAAAAAA
>JAUPVY010000011.1 GCA_030916785.1 Patescibacteria group bacterium | reverse complement strand
AGGGTGCCGCGACATCAGACCCTGTCTGAAAGAGAGGGTGATGAGGTTCGGGATGTGGGAGATGAACCCATTCTGTAACTAATGAGGCGGATCTGGCAATGCCTGGTCCGCCTTTAATACATCAATAACGGGTTATTCTACTTGTTGACATTTAACGAGCTTTTGTATAGTATAAACGCCACTGAAGTATTTGCATTCTGTTCTAGTTTGAAGTAAGTCAGTACCACAAAAAACGTGGTTTTTGTTTTGGCATGAAGCCGGCAAATTAAAATAGACAATATGACACGATCATCAAAAAAGGGCCTATACGTTGACCCACGAATCCTAAAGAAAATCGAGGGTAAGAAATCCAGTGAAACTGGGGTTATTAAAACTTGGTCAAGAGCCTGCGTTATCTCTCCTGAGATGGTAGGTTTCATTTTCGGCGTTCACAATGGAAAGATTCACATAGAGGTTTCAGTAAATGAAGACATGGTTGGACACAGACTAGGTGAGTTCTCTCCTACAAAGAAATTCGTTAAACACGGAGGTAAGATGCAGAAAGAGTTGGAGCAAAAGAAGAAAGAGGGTGAAATCGCTTCTGCTCAGGCTGCTAAAGCTGCTCCTGCGGCGAAAAAATAAAATATCATGGCTACAGCACACGCAACATTATCAAATTTCAGACAAGCTCCTCGCAAAATGCGAATGGTTGCTAATACTGTGCGCGGAAAGAAAGTTAGTGATGTTTTGGTTAACCTTGAGTTTACAGCCAAGAAAGCTAGCCTTCCAATAAAAACACTTATCCTATCAGCTCTAGCCAATGCAAAAGCACTAGATATTCCTACAGAAAATCTAATAGTTAAAACTATAAAGGTAGACAGTGGAAAAATAATGTACAGAAGACTTCCTGCTGCTCGTGGTTCAGCCCACCCAATCCGAAAGAGAACGAGTGCAATATTTGTTGAGCTTGGATACGCAACACCAAAACGAAAGGGAGGTAAAAAGGCAGATACAGCAGAACCAAAAGAAGTTGCTGTAGTAGAGCCAGTTAAAAAAGTAAAAGCTCCTAAAAAAGCTGTAAAAGCTAAAAAATAATCATGACACATACAGTACACCCATATTCACATAGACTAGGCATCGTTAGAGATTGGAAATCTCGATGGTTTGGAGTAAAAAACAAATACAAAGAGTTTCTAAAAAGCGATGTTCTTCTACGAGGCTTTCTTGAAAAGAAACTTCGAGGTATGTATGTAAGTAATATAGAAATGGAAAGAGGGGAGAAAATCCTACGCATCATAATAGAGACATCAAGACCAGGTATGATCATCGGACGATCAGGAGATGGTGCAGTCAAACTAAAAAACGATATTTTGAAATTCATTGAGAAGAACAAACTTTCTTCAGGAGGAGAAGTAAAAATAGATATCAAAGAAGTGAGATCACCAGAATCAAACGCAACAATCGTTGCTCAAATGATTGCTGATGGTTTGGAAAAAAGACTTCCTTTCAGACGAGTTACAAAACAAATGGTTGAGAAGGTTATGGCCAATCGAGATGTTTTGGGAGTAAAAATCGAACTTTCAGGAAGACTTGGAGGTGCTTCAATGGCACGACAAGAGAAAATCAAAAGAGGACGAATCCCTCTTCAGACTTTCCGAGCAGACGTTGATTTCGCAAAATACGAGGCAAGACTTCCATACGGAGGAATTGGTATAAAGACTTGGATATACAAAGGAGAAGTTTTTGCAAAGAAATAATTTTAAATTACTACCATGTTATTACCTAAAAAAGTTAAATACAGAAAATGGCATACAATGCGAAAGAACGCCAACAAAGTTGGTGTTGCTAGTCGCGGTATAACAGTTGCCTTTGGTTCTCATGCACTCAAAGCTCAAGAAGGAGCTCGTATCATGTCAAACCAAATCGAAGCTGCCAGAAAAGCACTTTCAAGAGCAGTTGGAAAAACAGGTAGAATTTGGATTCGCATTTTCCCAGACATGCCTCTTACAAAGAAACCAGCCGAGGTAAAGCTAGGAAAGGGTAAGGGAGATTTGTTTGGATACTGTGCTCCAGTTAAACCAGGACGAGTTATATTTGAAGTTGATGGTGTAACAGACGCAGTAGCTAGAGAAGCTCTAAGAAAAGCAGGAACAAAGCTTCCACTCAAGACTAAAATAATCGCAAAATAAACATGAAAGACTTACTAAAGAAAAACACAGCTGAGTTAAAAACACTTATTTCTGAAAAGAAGCTTGCTTTGCGAAACTTTCGTTTTTCTGTAGCAGGTAGTAATGTACGAAATGTTAAGGAGGGTAATGTTTTGAAAAAAGATATCGCAAGAATACTTACGATCCTAAACAAAAAGAAATAATTTAAATAAATATGGAAACTATCAAAGATACAAAAACAAATAGTACAACAAAATCAGGTCGCAAGACCATGGTAGGTGTTGTTACTTCTGACAAAATGAAAGACACCATTGTTGTCAAAGTTAGTCATTTTGTTAAACATCCAAAATATGGTAAGTTCGTGTCCAAAGACAAGAAATTCAAGGCAGATGACAAAGGTAACACAAAGAAAGTAGGGGACAAAGTTACTATTGTTGAGTGCGCACCGATTTCAAAAGACAAGCATTTCAAATTAGTTTAATCAAATATATAAACCGCCATGATCCAACCACAATCAATCGTAAAAATAGCTGACAACTCCGGAGGAAAGATCGGACGAGTTTTCAAGGTGCTAGGTAGTTCAAAGAAAAGATACGCAAGCATCGGTGAGCTAGTTGTTATTTCAGTACAAAAAGCAGAGCCAAGAAAAACTACAAAAAAGAAAGACGTTCTATACGCAGTGGTTGTAAGACAAAGAGCTCCTTTCCGAAGAAAAGATGGTTCTTATATCAGATTTGATGAAAACGCAGTGGTTATTGTTATGAAAGAAAAACTAGAGCCAGTTGCTGGACGTATATTCGGACCAATACCACGAGAGCTAGGAGAGGTAGGTTATCAGAAGATTATCAGTTTAGCCCCAGAGGTTGTGTAAAAAGTATTTTTGTTTTAGATTTGGAAGCAATTCGAGGCGACAGCGAGGATTGCGACCAAAATGTACAGCAGTACATTGCGTGAAGCAATCAGAGCTGGCAACAAAGAAGTGTGACAAATATAAAATAAAAACATGCATATAAAAAAAGACGACAAAGTAATAGTGCTGACCGGAAAAGATAAGGGTAAGACAGGAACTGTCACCAAATCAATCCCACAAGACAACAAAGTTGTTGTTTCTGGTGTGAATGTTTTGAAAGTTCACCAGAAGGCACGAAAGAGTGGTGAGAAAGGACAGATTATAGATAAAACTATGCCTATTCACGCATCGAATGTTAGAAAGGTAAAATAAACAACTATCATGCAAACAATAAAAGAGAAAACAAAAAACGCCTTTACTGCAATGAAATCCGAATTCGGATATAAAAATGCTATGCAAGCGCCAAAGATTCAAAAGGTGGTTATTTCTTCTGGTGTCGGTTCAGTAAAGGATAAAAAGAAAATCGAGCTTATTGCAGACAGACTTTCAAAAATCACAGGACAAAAGCCAGCTAGAAAAGGTGCAAAGCAATCAGTTGCTGCATTCAAGGTCCGAGAGGGGGACACTGTGGGTATGCAGATAACTTTGAGAGGAGACAGAATGTATGATTTCCTAGACAGACTTATAAACATTGCTCTTCCTAGAACAAAAGACTTCCGAGGCATTCCAACAACAGGTGTTGATGAAATGGGTAACTACACTCTAGGCGTTCGAGAGAATACTATCTTCCCAGAGTCATCAGATGAGGATTTGAAAGACATATTCGGGATTGCAATAACTATCGTTACAAACGTTCATGATGGAGCGCAAACTAGAAGCTTCCTTGCTCACTTAGGCTTTCCATTCAAGAAACCAGGTACAGAACTGGCAAAAACAGTAAAAGAGGCTCCAAAGGCAAAAAAGAAAGGCTGGAATATAAAGAAGTAATATCAGTTTAAATACTAAACAACAAAATAGCCCTAAAAATAGGGCTATTTTGCTGTCTTAGGGATGGGTATCGTCAAATATAATTGACATTAAGTCCAAAAAGGTGTATAATACTAAGCAGGACAGTTTGGAAACCATTCTCGACCTTAGGGTCAAAGGAGATATAACGTGGTGTATGAACTTATCGTGAACTACGCACTTTCCTTGGCCGACATGGTCAAGGCAGGAGCGTATGACTGGTTTAGCTCAGACGTCAACGAGGGGAACTTCCCCAAGATGGGAGAGGGTGAGGTCCCGGTGAGCGCAGAGCTCATCCACTTCAACAAGTACACCTCGTCCGAAGGTGCGGTCACCGAGATGGGTGGACTCGGCTTTCGCCCAGCAACGATACACGAACTCCTGGCTTTCGGGCAGAAGTACCCTAACGTTCAGCGAGAGTTCCCGATTATTGCTCTGGGATCCTCGTGCGAGATCGTCAGTGTTTGTCTCGTGGCGTACCTCGACAAGGAAGGTTCTAAACGCCTACTCCGCCTCCACTGGTCTGGTGATAGCTGGGACGACGACTGTCGGTTCCTCGCTGTTCGTAAGTAGCACATCCAAGGTAGGGTGCCTCGGCACCCTACCTGCACACTCGGTACAGAGTTTCTGTGTCGGGTGTTTTTCGTATAAAAATACAGCCGTTGCCCCAGTAGTAGAGCACCGCAGTACTAGAGCAAAGCTCGGTACACGGCAAAGGCTCACTACAGGGCTAACCCCGTAGTGAAGTTGGTATTTTGGTCGCGCCCTTGGCGCTATACCAACTTCTACTACCGGGTTGACTTTAAAAGGCTTAATTGCTAGTATGAACCCGAGCTTTAAAGAGCTTTTTTATTTAATTATGGCAAAAACATCAGTAAAAGCACGAGCAGCCAAGAAACCGAAATTCAGTACTCGGGCTACTAATCGATGTTTTAAATGTGGACGAGGACGTGGATTTATGAGAGACTTTGGTCTCTGCCGAATCTGCTTCCGAGAACTAGCCAATGAAGGGAAGATTCCCGGAATTAAAAAGTCGTCTTGGTAAGTCAACCCTAACTATAGGGGAGATACTGCCCGGATATAATACAAAAACAAATGGATCCAATCGCAGATATGATAGTTAGAATAAAGAACGCCACAGAATCAAAGAAAGAGTCTGTTGTTTTTCCTTATTCAAAATTAAAACTTGCTATCGCTGATGTTCTGTTCAAAGATGGATTTATAAAATCATTCGGAAAGAAAGGAAAGAAAATCGCAAAATTCATTGAAGTTGTTTTGGTTTATGAAGACGGAGCTCCAAAGATACACGGAATTGAGAGAGTTTCAAAAACTTCAAAAAGAATTTATCAAAAATCAAAAAGTATTAATAAAGTAAAAGGTGGAATGGGAGCTTTGATTCTATCAACACCAAAGGGAATAATGACAGACAAGGCTGCAAAAGAGGCAAACGTAGGTGGAGAGGCATTGCTTAAGATTTGGTAATTTATATAAAAATCATGTCAAGAATCGGAAAAAAAATAATAGCAATACCAAAAGGCACAGAAGTTTCAAATTCTGACGGAGTTTTCTCTGTCAAAGGACCCTTGGGAACTCTTACAAAGAAATTCAAACAAGATATTGAAATAACAATCGACACAGAAAACGTAACTCTAGTACCAAAGAGAGAGACTCTAGAAAACAAAGCATTATGGGGAACATACGCATCACACGTGATGAACATGATTGCCGGTGTTACTACTCCATATGTTAAGAAACTAATAATCGAAGGTATTGGTTACAAATCAGAAGTTAAGGGGGACAACCTAGTTCTAGCACTTGGTTTTTCACATCCAGTTAATGTTCCAATTCCAAAAACTCTAAAAGTTACAGCAGAGAAAAACATAATCACAGCAACAGGTATTGATAAGGAAGTAGTCGGTGAGTTCGTGGCAAGTGTACGGTCACTCAAGAAGCCAGAACCTTACAAAGGAAAGGGAATAAGATATGAAGGCGAGGTTGTTAAGAGAAAACAAGGTAAGAAAACAGCCTAATAGACAGGTAATATAAATACTATGAAAAAATTAAACGCAAAACTAGAAAAAAGAACAAGACGACACACAAAAATTCGTTCTACTATTTCTGGTACATCCGAAAAACCTCGTCTATCTGTTTACAAATCAAACAAACATATCTCCGTTCAGCTTATTGATGATGAGAAAGCAGTAACAATAGCTGCAGCTCACTCAAGAGAAGTGAAGGGTAAGACTATGATGGAAAAATCAGCATTGGTTGGTGAGAGTATTGCAGAAAAGGCAAAAGCAAAGAAAATAGTAAATGTAGTTTTTGACAGAGGAGGTTTTATTTATACAGGTAATGTTAAGGCGGTTGCAGATGGAGCTCGCAAAGGAGGTCTTAAGTTTTAAACAAAATTATTATGGAACCAGAAGAAATAAAAATTGAAGAAGTAACTACAGAAGAAGTGACACCTACAGCTCCAAAAGCTGCGCCTTTTGCCCAAGCTCCAAGAGAATTCAAAAAGAATTCTCGCAAAGCTCCTCCTCGAAGAGAAGCTCGTGTTAAACCAGAGTTTGATCAGAAAATAGTAAGTATCAGACGTGTGACTAGAGTTGTTACAGGAGGACGAAGATTCAGTTTCTCTGTTGGTATTGTGATAGGAGATAGAAGAGGACGAGTTGGCGTGGGTCTTGGAAAAGCAGGGGATACTCCAGTTGCTATCGACAAGGCAGTTAGAGACGCAAAGAAGAACATGGTTAAAATAACTATGACAAAGAGTGGTTCTATTCCACACGAAGTAAGCGCAAAATATTCAAGTTCAAGAGTTGTTATCATGCGTGCTCCAGGAAAAGGTATTCTAGCCGGTTCATCTGTCCGAACAGTATTGGAGTTCGCAGGAATAAAAGAAGTAAGTGCAAAAATCTTTTCAAGAAGTAAAAACAAAATTAACAACGCCAAAGCTGCAGTGAAAGCACTAGGTCAATTAGTTGGAAGAAAATAACATGCAAACACACGAACTAAAAAGAGCTCATCCAAACAAGAAGACACGCCAAATAGGACGTGGTGGTACTCGTGGTAAAACAGCTGGCCGAGGTACAAAGGGACAGAACGCAAGAGCGGGTCACAAGAAACGACCAGAAATTAGAGATTTTATAAAAAGAGTTCCAAAACTACGAGGTCGTGGTAAAAATATAAACACAAGTATCGAACTAAAGGCGACAGTTGTGAATATAGGTGATCTTAACAAAATTTTCAAAAACGGTGATGTAGTTTCTCCAAGTGTTTTAGTTAGAAAAGGTCTAGTTAAAAAATTGTCAGGTGATGCTCCAAGAGTTAAAGTTCTTGGCACAGGAACACTAGACAAGAGTCTAACTGTGAAAGAGTGTCTAGTGTCTGCTTCTGCTAAACTAGCTATAGAGAAGGCGGGTGGTAAGTGTTTGGTTTAAGGTGGTAAAATAAATACATGAAAAATTTCTTCAACAAATTCACATTAATTTTTCAAGATCATATCTTAAGAAAAAGAATATTTTTCACGCTTTTTGCTCTTGTTTTATTTCGTGTATTCGCAGCCGTTCCAATATCAGGAGTTGATACAGCCAAACTAGCGGCTTTCTTTTCTGGTAACGAATTCTTTGGATTACTCAACGTATTCTCAGGAGGAGGCCTCGCCCAGCTTTCTATTGTTATGCTCGGTGTCGGTCCATACATTACAGCTTCCATCATAATGCAGCTTTCAACCATTATGTCTTCAAGACTAAAGGAGATGTATCAGGAAGAAGGTCAGGCGGGAAGACGAAAATTTGCACAGTACAGCAGAATACTTTCTGTTCCTCTTGCTATTATCCAGGCATTCAGTTTTATAAAATTACTTGAGAACCAGGGTGTTTTGCAAAAATTGACTTCACTCGAAATGGTTACAAACCTTTTGATAATCACAGCGGGTTCAGTACTCCTAATGTGGATAGGTGAACTCATATCAGAATATGGTATCGGAAACGGTGTTTCCCTCATTATCTTTGCAGGTATCGTAGCAGGACTACCAACCACAATAGGTCAACTATTGTTTACTTTGGACGCATCACAAATACCACTTTACATAGCATTTATCGCGGTGGCAGTTGTGGTTATTGTTGGAGTGGTGGTTATTACAGAAGCAGAAAGACCAATACCTGTAACATACGCTAAGCAAGTTCGTGGTAACAAAGTTTACGGAGGAACTTCAACATACTTACCACTAAGAATAAATCAGGCTGGAGTTATTCCAATCATATTTGCACTTTCAATCCTTCTATTTCCTCAGATGATTTTGAGATTTCTACAGGCTTCAGAAAGAGTTCACGGTGCAATACAGTCAGCGTCTGGTTTTATACTTGATATTCTTGCAAACAGCTGGTTCTACGCCATCGCTTACTTCTTCCTAGTGTTTGTGTTCACTTATTTCTACACAGCTGTAACATTTGATCCAGATCAGATATCAGAAAATCTTCAGAAAAACGGTGCATTCATACCAGGAGTACGACCAGGAAAATCTACTTCAGATCACATATCAAGAATATTAACTCGTTTGACTCTAGTTGGTGCTTTATTCCTAGGTTTCATCGCTGTGCTTCCTCTGGCTATGAGTGGCCTTACAGGCATAACAGCTGTTTCTATTGGAGGAACATCTCTTCTCATTGTGGTTTCTGTGGTTATTGATCTCATCAAGAAAATAGATGCTCAAGTTTCTATTCGCGAGTATTAGAACTTCCAAATTTGGCGGACTCCTCGTTCCGGGTTTGAAAATACTCGTCACCTTACGACAGTAAGGCTCCTCGAATTTTCAAACTCTCACGTCGGATTCCATCCAAATTGTGAAAGTTCTTGAGCAAAAATCCTCAGAGCCTGAAAATCGCAAAATTCAAAAATTAGAAATTTTATTGTATAATAAAATCATGACTCCAAAAACTTTTATATTCTTTGGTCCTTCTGGTGCTGGAAAGGGGACCCAAGCGAAGATTTTAATTGAATATCTAAAGAAAGTAGATCCAGAGAAAAAAACTTTATACATTGAAACAGGTCAAAGATTTCGAGAGTTTATTACAGAGGCTTCTTTTACTGCAACGCAAACCAATGAAATTATAGAAAATGGCGGGTTGCTTCCCGAGTTTCTTCCAATTTGGATTTGGTCCGAATATTTTGTTAAGCATGTTTCTGGAGATGAACACATGATCTTAGACGGCTTGTCTCGGCGTGCATACGAGGCTCCGATACTGAATTCGGCTATGAAGTTTTATAAAAGAGAGAAACCTTTTGTCATATATATAGAGGTTTCTAGAGATTGGGCAAGAGAGAGGTTGCTTGAGCGGGATAGGGGGGATGACAAAATCGACCAGATTGAAAAAAGGCTAGATTGGTTTGAAAAAAACGTTGTTCCGGCTATGGAATATTTTAAAAATAATGAATTTTATAACTTTATTACGGTAAATGGCGAGCAATCAATTGTAGAGGTGAATAAAGAATTGATGTCTAAAATCGGAATGTAGTTTAACGGAATGGTAACCCCGTAGTAGAAAATGACATTGAATAAATTCAAGTAATAAGTAATATGAACAGGTTGAACTTAATAGCACTTAATATAAAAATCACATTCCGCTCGTAGAGCGATGTCATTTTTCACTAGCCGGGTGGTAAGTATAAAGACTCAAAAAGAAATAGAAACATTACGAGAAGGTGGAATTCGCCACGCTTTTATATTGTCTGAGTTGGCAAAGATAACAGTGGCCGGGGTTTCAACACAAGATCTAGAAGATTTGGCAAGAAAACTTATAGAGGAAGAAGGTGATAAAGCTGCTTTTCTGAACTACACACCGAGAGGTGCAAAACGGGCTTATCCAGCAGCTCTTTGTGTGTCTGTAAACAACGAAATAGTTCACGGTATTCCAAATGAGAAACCACACATTTTACAGGAAGGTGATGTTGTCTCACTGGATTTGGGAATAGTTCATAATAAACTCATTACAGATAGTGCTATCACAGTGGGAGTGGGCAAACTTAAACCAGAAGACAGGAAACTGATAGAACATTGCAAAGAAG
Source organism: Patescibacteria group bacterium (assembly GCA_030916785.1). Classification (GTDB taxonomy): domain Bacteria; phylum Patescibacteriota; class Minisyncoccia; order Phycocordibacterales; family DATDWN01; genus C7867-006. The sequence goes on along the minus strand of JAUPVY010000011.1, from coordinate 723 downwards.
CACTCTTTTTGGGTATAAAAGCGGCAAAAGGTGGTGGTCACGTGGGGGATATTGGTTTTGCAATAGAGTCTTTTGCTAGACCTTTGGGTTATGGTATTTGTGGGGGGCTGGCGGGCCATGGCGTTGGCTACAAGGTCCATGAGGACCCATTTGTACCAAACGAGGGTAGAAAGGGTGGTGGAGAGAAACTCGTGCCTGGTATGGTTATTGCAATAGAGCCCATGCTTACTCTAGGGTCTGACAGGATAGTTTTAGCGGGTGATGGTTACACATACAAAACCTCTGACGGTTCAAATGCTGCTCATTTTGAGCACACAATAGCGATAACAGAAGGGGATCCAATCATTTTGACTAAGTAGTATTTTTTGATATTCTTAAGGCATTATTTTATAAAAATTTATTTTTATGCATCCAAAAAAAGAAAGAACTCTTGTTGTTGTTAAGCCAGATGGAGTACAAAGAACTCTTATAGGTGAAATCATAGGAAGATTTGAAAGAACTGGTCTTAAACTTGTGGCCATGAAAATGTGTCTACCAACCACAGAGCACGTTGAGAAACATTACACCTTAGATCCAGAGTGGAGAAGGATTACAGGGGAGAAGAGGGTCAAGGCGGCAAAAGAAAAAGGAGAAAAACTTGAAACAGAAGATCCTTTTGAAATAACAGCGGTTATTTTGGAAAAATTAAAAAAGTATCTGACTTCTGGCCCAGTTGTGGCTATG
>JAUPVY010000088.1 GCA_030916785.1 Patescibacteria group bacterium | reverse complement strand
CCAACATTTCTAGTTATTTTTAGTGCAAAAGATTCTAATGTAGTTAAACTTTCTTTATGTTCAATATTTACATTACGCAATGGCTTTCTGAGACTTTTAATCTCTTCTATCGATAAAGGTTTTTTCATTTTGATACTTAGATTTTATAATCTTACCTTCTTTGGTTTCTTTTTTTCTTTTTTATGTGTTTCTCCTTTAGCCATATATTTTTAATTAATTAATAATTACTTTAATTATAAACTATTACCGTACCAACATGCCAGCCCTTCTCATGATCTCCCCCGCCTCATCTCCGTGCTTTATATAAACATGAACACCCCCATCTTTTGAAATATCTATTTCACTGGCTGTACTTTTATTTTTATCTGAATCAATGTGGATATTTAAATATTCTAACCCACCACAAATCCTCTCCCGCAAAACAGCCGACCTCTCGCCAATGGTTCCAGAAAAAACAAGAGTATCGAGCCCTCCCAAAACAGCAGCATAGGCTCCAATGTATTTACGCACACTATGCACAAAAGCATTTATAGCAAGCTTCGCTCCTATATGTCCTTCTTTTTCTGCATCCAGTAACACACGCATGTCACCAGATAAATCACTCAAAGCAAGCAAACCGCTCTGTGTATAAAACAATTTATGTAAATCGTCTTCACTTTGTGTTTCTGTCATGTATAGTACGGCACCCGCATCTATGTTTCCAACGCGCGAACTCATAACAAGTCCTTCCAAAGGAGAATAGCCCATCGAAGTATCCACACTCTTACCATCGAGTAGCGCTGTGACACTAGCTCCACTTCCAAGGTGGCATACTATAGCTCTGTGTCCCAAATCCATAGATTTAGCTCCAAAATCGTGAACTATACTCGATATAGAAATCCCGTGGAAACCAAAACGATAAATATCTTTTTCTTTTGCCAGCTTTGGTGGAATAGCATAAAATCTTGCAACCTCTGGCATAGTGGAATGAAAAGTGCTGTCAGAAACCGCAACGACCTTAATATCTGGAAATAGTTTATGGATATATTCTAACTCTATTTTTATCGGCTCTATGTGTGTAGGATCACTTTTTGCAACCTTATCGAGGTTCGTCATGAATACTGGGTCTACAACATGATCACTGGTAAAATACTCTCCTGGTGCCACAAGTCTTAATCCTATTAGAGAAATTGGACTTGCGTCACTTACATGTCCACACTTTTTTACAACCTCATAAAAATGCGCCAAACCATTCTCATAAACTTCTGGTATTATTTCTTTTATTTTATCTCCTGCGTAAGTTACCACGAAACCATTTTTGTCGTGTTCAAAATGGGCATCAACCAGAAGATTATCGCTTTGATATAAGTGATATTTTTTTGATGAACTACCTATATTAATAACTAAGATATTTTTTTCCATTGCCATTTTGCGATATATTCTGGATCATCTCCATATTCTTTTATAAATGCTAGATGTTCTTCTAGAAGTTTATCGTATTTACTAATAATAAGGTTCGTTTTGTCGGCTGGAATCACACCATTTTTACCTAGAGTTTCTACAGCTTCTTTAGCTATATGTAGACGACTTGTTTTGTTTCTAACCTGCATATCAAATGGTGTTGTAGTAGAACCATTCTCTATATAGCCGTGAACAGAAAATCTATCTGACGCGTCTTTTTGATCAAACAACACTTGTTTCATTGTTTCTGGATAACCATGAAAATTCAAGATAACTGGCTTGTCTTTGGTAAAATAACTTTCAAAGTCACTATCAGTCATTTTTTTGTTTGTAGAACCTACTCCCATAGCCGTTAACTCAAGAATATTAACAAATCTTATTTTAACTTCTGGTGCATCTTCTTTTAGAGTTGTTATAGCAGCCAAACATTCCTTTGTAAGGTAGTCACCCACAGAAACAAACACTATGTCTGGATTTTCATCACTTGCAAAATCCCAGGTCATCACACCTTGTGACAGTGCTTTCTCAGCCTCGGCCACAGTCAACCATTCTGGAGAATCTGCTTTACCCGAAACAAGTACGTTTATTTCTTTTTTGGTCTCTAGCATTTTTTTCAAACAAACTAGAGTTGAGTTTCGATCCGGTGGAAAGTAAACATTTACATAAGGACCGTGTCTCTGGAGAACAGTGTCTATAAAACCAGGATTCTGATGAGAAAATCCATTGTGCTCTTGTGCCCAACCAGGAGAAGTCAAAATATAGTTTAGAGATGATATGTCACCTCTCCATGATATTTCCCTGGCAATACGAAGGAATTTAGCGTACTGGTCTGTCATACTAGCAACCACCTGTATGAACGCCTCGTATGAAGGAAAAACTGCGTGCCTACCAGTCAAAACATAGCCCTGCATTAAGCCCTGTAGTGAATGCTCTGAAAGCATCTCTATAACCCTTCCGTCTCTGGCCAAATCCTCGTCATGAGGCATATGAGGCCAAACAAAAGATCTAGTCGTTGCCTTGAAAATTGCGTGCAGTTTGTTTGAATAAGTTTCATCTGGAGAAAAAACTCTAAAGTTTTTATCTTTTTCATT
>JAUPVY010000087.1 GCA_030916785.1 Patescibacteria group bacterium | reverse complement strand
TATTGGAGGTTCGAGAAAAATATAATATAAATGAAGCTTCAGAAAGAGTGGGAGATGTTCCAAGTTATTCGATGGAAATAAGAAAATTTAAATAAAAAAGGGCGCCGGGAAGAAGATTTCTCTTCCCAGCGCCACTGTGTGCGAGACCGTATACTACTTGTCGGCGATCTCCCTCATTTCTTCTTTCGTTAGCCCAAGTTGGTTCGGGCTGAACCTCCAAGACCTCAGGATGTGTTGGAGGTAACCCTGCGCATCCCCGCTACCTTCACGAAGTCGAGGGCGAAGAATGGCGACCTCTTTCTTGGCCATGATGAGAGCCTCGTTCCTGAGATTTTCAGGACTGACCCCAAACGTGTCTGGGGATGTGTCCATTCTCGAAGCGAACCTGAGAAAGGTCTCGAGACCCCTGAGATCCTGATCTCTCCTGGCGACAACCAGAAGGGAAGTCATCTCGTGTGCCATGAAGAGTTCAATCTCATGCTTGAGGTCTGGGTATCTCTCGGACCGAGGGAGTTTCTCGAGTTGTTTCAACAGGCTTCCCATGGTACTAAGGCTCTGTTCAATCTGATCGGCTCCACGTTCATTCCCAGGGAAGACTTCGGTTGCCCAGTTGTCGCTGATGACCTGGTCTCGCTTGGCCAGATCGAACAGTTTCTCGATCTCCTGGTACTTCTCCATGATCGTGACTTCTTCGGGAGTCTTCTGCTCCATCTGGGTTGTGTCTGCGAGTAGGGACACGTCATCGATTGTCTGGTGACGAGGAATGATTGACACCACCAGAATAACAAAGAGAACGAGAGGGATGATAACGAGGAGTCTTTTCATGGGACCTCCAGAAAGAAACCGTGGGAGAAATTCCCGAAAGTTTCTTTATGTTCTGTCTAGTAGTGTATCATATTTAAGAATAATTGTCAAATAAAAAATAAATCGTTTTTTATTTAATTATTTTTTCTTTCTTTTTGGTCAAAAATAATGTATTGTTTCATCTTAATGGCAAAAGACGAAACGATAATTAATTTTGATGCTGTTTCTTTCAATTTTGGAATAAAAAAGCCAATTTTAAATGAAGTAAGTTTTACTGTCAGACGCGGATCAAAAATTACTATAATGGGTCAAAACGGTGCTGGGAAAAGTACGATTTTTGGGCTTATCACCGGAGTACACAAACCAGAGGAAGGAAAAATACATATTGGTCAAAATTTGAGTATTGCTATAGCAAGACAGGTTATACCTAGAACAGAAATGGAAATGACGGTTCTAGAGTTTTTCCAAAATTGTTTCAAAGAAAAGGTATACGATATAGAACCAAGAATTGAAAAAGTTTTAGAAGTCGTAAACCTCAAGGCGCCAACTGACAGAATAATAAAATCTTTTTCTGGTGGGCAACAGGCAAGGCTTCTTTTGGCATCTGCCATAATTCAAAATCCAGATATCCTATTGCTCGATGAGCCAACAAACAATTTGGATAAAGAAGGAATAGACCACCTAACTAAATTTCTAATTGATTATAAAAAGACATGTTTGGTTATTTCGCATGATTCAGAATTTCTAAACGCATTTACTCACGGGGTTTTGTACCTAGATGTTTTTACAAAAAAAGTAGAACAATACGTCGGTAACTATTTTGACGTGGTGGAAGAAATAAAAGTTAGAATGGAAAAGGAAAACAGAAAGAACGCACAATTGGCCAAAGAGATCCAGGAAAATAAAGACAAAGCAAACTTTTTTGCAAACAAGGGGGGGCAAATGAGACTTGTAGCCAGAAGAATGCGAGAAAAGGCCGAAGAACTAGAGGAAGAAAAAGTGGATGTAAGAAGAGAAGACAAGACAATCAGACCATTTATTATTCCTACACAACCAGATATAAACGGAGATATTGTGACCATAACTTCTTTCTCAATGATTAAGGGCCACAAACCTGTTGCTCGTAAAACAAATATAGTTTTGAGAAAGAAAAAACATTTACTGCTCACTGGTCCGAATGGTATAGGAAAAAGCACTTTGCTTGAGGCACTGGCATCTGGCACAGCAAAAGGAACAACTATAGCTCCAGGTATCAAGGTGGGATATTACAGACAAGATTTTTCTATTCTAAATTTTGAGGATACAGTTCATGACTCTCTTTTTAGTGTTATGGATGAAAAAATAGAGGAAAATATGAGATCGGTTGCGGCTGGATTTCTGATAACAGGAGAGCTCATGAATATAAAAGTTGGTAGTTTGTCAGAGGGCCAGAAAGGTCTGGTGGCTTTCGCTAGACTTGTTTTGCAGAAGCCAGGACTTCTCATACTGGACGAACCCACAAACCATATAAACTTTAGGCACTTACCAATAATAGCCAAAGCTCTCGATAGCTACGAAGGTGCTATGATTCTGGTTTCTCACGTACCTGACTTTGTAAAACAAATTAGAATAGACGAAATACTTCCTTTGGATAAATAAATTATCTTTTTATTTATGCGAAATCTTTTCAGATTTTATTTTAGAAAAGTTAGGAGAAGAAGGTTGTCTAGAACCAAAATAGGTCAAAAAAAGTTTTTTG
>JAUPVY010000086.1 GCA_030916785.1 Patescibacteria group bacterium | reverse complement strand
CCTATTTATAAACATGAAAAAGAATATGTTGTTGAGGTGGATAGAAAATTCACCCCGGCTTTTTTGAAACATATGCAGGATGGAGTTGATATAGGAGAAGCAGTTACAAAACCAGCAATAGTTAAAAAAATAGGAGAAAAAATATTTAGTATAATCCTAACAGAAGGCATGAACCGTCAAATAAGACGAATGACCGAAAAGCTTGGGTACACCGTGAGAAATTTACAGAGAATACGAGTCCAGAATATTGAGCTAGGTAAAATTCCTTTGAATTCTTACAGACAAATCGCTGGTGATGAGCTCGCTGTATTTTTAAAAAGCATAGAATTGTAATTTACAAAAATAGTCTAGCTAGGATACAATATAATTTATGATTAACAAACCAGTATTAAACCTGCCACCCAGAGAGTTACCTTCTGTTCCAATGTCAAAAAAAGAAATGGCAGAAGATACAAGAGATAGAGTTCATTTAATTTCAAAAGAATTTACTGATGGATTTAATTTTCTACAAGATTACCCGAAATCAGTTACATTTTTCGGTGGAACACACTTTGAAGAATCTAACCCCTACTACCAAAAAGCCAGAAGTTTAGCCAAAAAAATAGTTAACGAGTTACATTACTCCGTCTTAACTGGGGGAGGTCCTGGAGTCATGGAAGGAGCCAACCGTGGAGCTTTTGAGGCAGGTGGAGAATCTATAGGATTAACGATTGAACTACCAAATCATCAGGTACAGAACCCCTATTTAACACATTATTTGGATTTCTACTATTTCTTTAGTAGAAAAGTTTGTCTTTCTTTCTCTGCTGAAGCTTACATATTCTTCCCTGGTGGGTATGGAACCTTAGACGAATTCTTTGAAATAATAACTCTCATACAAACTGGAAAAATAATAAAAATGCCGATTATCATGGTTGGTAGTGATTTCTGGAACCACATAGACGACCTAATAAAAAACACTTTATTCAAACTAGGTACAGTGGATAAAAATGATCTTTCCCTTTACAAAATATCTGACGATGAAGATGAGATATTAGAAATAATACGCAAAGCTCCTATTAGAGAAACAGTAAAATTTACCCACAAAGATCTTAACGATGCAGGAATAGAAATAGAAAACTAATTTTATAAACCTTTTTTTATCTCCTTAAACTCGTTTTCGATTTCCGCAAGTCTCTCTCTAGAAGCTTTTATTAAATCAGCTCCTTCTTTAACGTATTCCAAACCTTTTTCTACATCCAATTCTGATTGAGATTCAAACCATGACACTATATTAGCCAGTTTTTTCAGAGTATCATTCAAATTAACTTGTGTACTTGATGTTTTTTTCATTTTAATTTTTTATTGTGTTATTGATTTTATTATACCGTCAGAAACCGAAATGTCTAATTGATCCCCCTTTTTTACCTCTTTTATACTACGCAATACCTTACCACCACGTCTTACTATACTGTATCCTCTCTTTAATTGATTTTCTGGACTAGATTGTAAAATTAATTTTTCACTCTGAGAAACTAGAATCTCCACACCACCAACCATTAGTGAAAAGTCTCTGACTAAATCTTTTTCTGCTTGTTTAATATTATCTTTTATCCTATCTATGCCCGATCCAATACGACCAACTGCACCCGCCAAAGTTTGTTCTGCTTTTTTGAATATATCAAACAATGCATTGAATCTTTTCTGAATCAAAACTTCAGAATTATCTATTATGAAACGACTGTCTTTCAAAACGGATTCGAACCCGAAATTAATTTTTTGTTCCGCCATGTTTACATTTGCTAGTGCACTGTTCCAACTACTGTTTAATAGATTGGCTACAGCAGTAGGAGTAGAAACATTTTTATCAGAAACGAGAGATACCAAAGGTGCGTCTTTGTCATGACCTATTCCAGTCAAAACTGGTACAGGGAATTTGGCCACAGCTCGAACCAATACTTCATTATTAAAAGCTTGGAAAGACTCGAGAGAGCCTCCACCTCGCATGATAACAAGCACGTCTATATCTTTGTGTTTCAAAGTTTCTACAGCAGATAACAACTCTTTTATGGCCTCCTGCCCCTCAACTCTAGAATCCACGAATAAAATCTCGTAACCAAATTTACCTATATTTGTCAGAAAATCGTTAATAACAGCACCACTTTTAGAAGTTATAACCCCTATTTTATGAGGAAAATCGGGCAATGGTCTTTTTCTGCTTTCAGAAAACAACCCTTCATTTTCCAACTCCTTTTTTAATTTTTCATAAGCTATTTGTAGAGCCCCTTCTCCAACTCGCTCCAAAAGCTCTACCTGCATTGTCAGACCTCCGTTTGGTTTATATATATTTGGATATGCTGTGATTATCACTTCCATACCATCAGTGAGAGCCACACCAGATATATGAAAATCTCTTTTCCACATAAAACATTTTACAGTACTTTGATCTTTGGAATCTTTTATAGAAAAATATAAATAGGTTCGTCCTGGATATTCCTGAAAACCAGAAACTTCACCTATGATTTTTGCCTTTTCTCCCTTAAGAGAAGAGTTTAATTTATCTA
>JAUPVY010000085.1 GCA_030916785.1 Patescibacteria group bacterium | reverse complement strand
TTCAAATTTAATTCCTTGCCTCTCCTCATTGATTCTTTGTACTCGGAATTACAACCATCTATTATAACGTCGCCCGGAAGAAGAAACGGGGTTAGTTCCTCCAAGACAGCATCCATGGCTTCGTGTGGAACCATAGTCCAAATGGTTCGTGGAGTAGCCAGCGTGTCAACAAATTCTTTGAGCGAGTAAGTTCCTTTTAAACCCTGAATCTCTAAGTCTTTTGTTTCTTTTTCAGATTTATTATAACCAACAACATTCCACTTTTTTGAGAGTAGTCTCCTTGCTATGTTTCCACCCATTTTGCCCAAACCAATAATACCCAACTCTTTTTTCTCACTGTTATGATCTTTGCAATTCTTTTTAGTAGCCCTAAAATCAAAAAAGACGGGTGTTGTTTTTGGTTCATATTCCGCGAGAGGAACTAATCCTCTTTTCCAACTATCAACAATAGGGTCTATAAATTTCCAAGAAGACTCAACTTCTTCTGGAGAAACAAACAGTGTTTGATCGCCACCCATGGCAGAGTTAATCGTCTTAGCATACTCCTCGACATACTCAACCTTTGATTCTTTTTCGTACAAAAAGAAAGAAAAGTCTCTCTCTTCTACTTCCCTATCAAACCCAGGTTTTTTTGTTAAGAAATGTATTACAACCTCATCGTTTGGTTGTAGGCGGAAAACAATTCTATTAGAAGAATGAGAACCTTGTTCACAGAGCAGACAATCGGATGGATGTTTCAAGGTCAAAATTATTTCCTTTCTAGATTCAGCCATGGATTTACCTGCTTCCATATATATTGGAATTCCTTTCCAGCGTGGATGATCTAATTCTGTTTTTAAAGCAAAATATGTTTCTGTGTCTGAATCCGCATTTACTCCTTTAATATTTTTGTACCCCGCATATTGAGATCTATAGGTGTTCTCCTTGAGAGTCTCGTCAGTCCACTTCGCTAATCTGTCCAAAATAAATACTCTATTTTTTCTGACTTCATCAACATCCATGAGAGAATTATATTCCGTAGTTATGGCAACTAGCATACTGAGAATATGATTCTGCCCGACATCACGGATGGCACCGACAGTATCATAGAACCCACCTCTATCTTCAACACCAATTGATTCAAGAATCCTAATATCAATTCTTTCTATCATAGTGTTATCCCACGCATTTTCAAACAAATTGTTTGAAAAACGAAAATTCTCTATTCCCTGAATTATTTCTTTAAACAAATAGTGGTCTATTCTATATATTTGTTCCTCTTTAAAATATTTTGAAAGTAGAGTTTGAATTTTCTGGGCACTGACAAGATCAGTCCCAAAAGGTTTCTCTATTAAAATACGGCTCCAACCTAGATCTCCTCCACATGGAATATTTAGTTTTACTTTGGCCAGATTTTCAAAAATAGGCTCGTAGGAAGATGGAGGTACAGCGAGATAGAAAAGTTTATTAGTACAAACTCCCCAGTTTTTTTCTATTTCATCTATTTGGCTGTACAGAGATTTGAAAGCTTCTTCATCTTCAAACACCCCCGCTTTATATGAAAAGAATTTGAGAAATTCAACTAGATCTTCCTCTTTTGTTTTATGGTCTGTATGTTTTTTAACCGCTTCTACGACAAGACTATTCAACTCTTCACCTGAGAGATTTCTTCTCGAAAAACCTATTATTGATATTTTTTTTGGTAGACGATCGTGAAGGAAAAGGTGCCAAAGAGATGGAATAATTTTTTTAGCAGCAAGATCCCCTGTCATTCCAAAAATTACAAAAATCGAGGGTATGCCATTTATGTTTGGTGTATGATTCATCAGTTTTATTTTTACCTATTTATTTTCTTATATCGTTTTATTATAGCAACAATAAAGAAAAGCCGCCTGCGAATCCGAAGATTCGCAGGCGGTATGGTTCGGTACAGGATCAGTTGGACGCGGGCTGGATCCAACCCTCTCGACTCCTCGAATTGAAAAAAACGTCGAGGTAGTGCGTGCGGAGAGTGGCCGTATGATCGTACAGCTTCACCAGCCAGTTCTTGCCACTACAATCCTCGTTGGCGATCGCGTTCACTCGTGCCCGTACAACCGAGCGAACACCAGGACCAGTCTGCACCACGAAAGTCACTGTTCGCCTTTCGTGGCGCAGCCGAAGTGCATCGAAGAGCTCCTCGCGAGAAGGACCGTTCGTTACATCCAAACGCTCTGGTGAGTTGGTCATACAACCTCATTTGAACCAATTTTCCTTTTTCAGAGGTAGGAAACAGCACCTCGTTGCTCTTAGAGAGCCACCCACCCATACAGGTAGGAATTTCCTAATTTAGTAAATAACATTATGGTTAATATGTCAAATAAAGACATTTGCATCTTATATCAATATGTGGTGTAATTGTGAGTGGCAGATCTTTGTCAACCAATCCCCCCTTAAACGAGGTATACCGAAACATAAAAACTATTTTGATAGTCTTTTTAAAAACTCTGGATTTTGTAATTTTACTTATCAAAACCAAATATTTGACAAAATATAAAAACTATAGTATTAATATTGGTTGAAAAAGTCCT
>JAUPVY010000010.1 GCA_030916785.1 Patescibacteria group bacterium | reverse complement strand
GAAACCGTAATTGATTTAGTCTGATCCCTGGAGCAATAAGGGTTTATTAGATACTGTGTCTCTCGTCATATCTGGCCAACCAGTATAGTCGATGTTAGTAGGAGGTAAATAATAGATAATAGTAGGAACCCATATGATTTGAGTAGGTGCATCATAAACTGGAGGTGTAGTAGTTGCTGGACTTGTGGTAGGTGGATTAACTACAGCCTCTGCTTCAGCAACTATCTGTTCCTGCTCTTTTATATCTGTCAAAGTCACAATAGGAGGTATGACAGGGGTTGATGATCCAGATCCACCGGTAGTTGATGTTGCTGTAGTTGACGTTCCTGTTGTAGTCACAATAGTAGGAATAATCAGCACTGGAATTTCTGCTTGTATTTGATTAATAACCACAACTGACTCCTCTATATAAGCCGTACTGTCCTCAATAATATTTTCATATGAATCTATCTGACTTTGCGTAAGATTGGAGTTTGCCGGTGAAAGACCTGCTATGATAGCTTCTAGCTCTTTCATGTACTGTTTTACATAAGCCATATCCTGCTCAGCACTTTTGACTAAATCATTTATTGTTGGCAATAAATCTTCATACAATGAATCAGAATCTATAATCTCGTTTTTGATCTGCCAATCTCTGAGCATTCGTGTTATTTGTAGTCTCTTGCTGTTTATTTTATCCTGAGTTGCTTTGTCGGTCTTTATCTTAATTTGTGGATTATCTGAGTTTGGGTTTAGAAAAAATACATCGGTTTTAGAAAGAACATTTCTGGTCACACTAGAATATTGATCTTTAACTTTACTTATTATTTCCCTCTCTGCTTTATATCTAGCTTTCATGTTGTAAAGAGTATTGCTTTCAGTATCGAGTCTGGCCAGAGCTTCCTGTCTATCACTTGAAAGACCGCTTCCTCCTTTTAAGTAATAGTAAAAACCACCTCCCACCAAAACTATCCCAATAGCTATCATCACTGCGTAGGCTATAAAACCTCTTTGTGATTGTTTCATTTGTTTTAATTGTAACACAAAGACAATTAATGAGACTAGTTAGTTTGAGAAGAAACAATGCAATCTTTGTAGGTTATGTTGTCAGGGCCACCCTCTGTAACAAAAGCCGTGTTTCCTTTGTTCCAAAAAACAACAGTCTCCTCTCTGTTTGCATATCGCGCACCAGAAGCTGATATTGTTTGGGGCAAGTACACTTTTTCCCAAACCCTCATTTCAAGACGAACAAAATTTTCATAAAAATCAACATTTATTACTTTTTCATCTGCGCAAGTAAATTCTGCACTATTTGATGGCGCGCCCAAAATAAAATTATTTTCAAACCCCCTTCCAAGACTAAAACCTAGAAAAAACACGACAACAAAAAGAACAACCGCTACGGCTTGAGAAAATCTGGTTACTTCTTTCCATTTTATCTTCATATTATTATTTTATTTATTAACTTCATTTAAATTTTATAAAAACAATCTCGGCGTCTGTCCCCACACGCATAGGTGGACCCCAAGTGCCCACACCACTTGATGTGAATACTTGAGTCTCACCCATAGTCTTTAAGTCATAGTCAAACCCTTTATAAACTTTTTTTGGTAGATAACCTAGTGGCCATACCTGTGCTCTGTGAGTATGCCCGGACAATTGTAAAGATATTTTCTCCGCAGAAGCCACATCTATGTCCTTTGGCTCATGTTTTAATAAAATTGATGGTTTATTTTTATCTAAATCCATACTAGAGATAATCTCTGCAAATTTTTCTTTATCTCTAGTATCCAAATAATCCACGCCAATTATCTGCACACCCTCTACTTCTACCATTTCGTTGTTGAGAACCCTCATACCCACTTCTTTGACAGCATCAATAAAAGGTTTGTTGTCCCGAAATTCCTCATGATTTCCTGTAATAAAATAAACACCTAAATTAGGACGAAGGTCACTAAAAGGTTTTGTGGCCTTTTTGATATTTGTAGGAAAACCATCATACAAATCGCCTCCTATAAAAACCATATCTGGATTCAACGATTTAATTTTGTCTACTACTTTACGTGAAAAACTTTCGCCATATACCTGACCCAAATGTAAATCACTCACAAAAACAACCATTCTACCGCTCCATGCTTCAGGTAATTGTTGTAATTTTATATCAACTTCTTTGACAACTATCTTTCTAGCATGAAAAAGTCCGTAAACCCCAACAACCAGAGCCACAACAAAGAGCAAGATCCCAAACCATCTTAAAGATGCTCCAGAACCTGCAAACCTCACCAAAAGCATAACTAAACCATAAACAGTTGAAGCTAGTAACAAATAAAAGAAAATACCCATCCAAGAAGCTGAGACAGAATACAAAACACGAGTAAATAAATTATAGTATTTTGCCCCCACAAAAAGAGCTACAATAAAACTACAAGTCAAAAGTAATGGACCAAAGTTTATAAAAAAGGATATTGTACGAGAAGTATTTCCAAACAAAGAAGCAATAGACCTAGAAACTGCAACATTAGACAACCATAAAACAAAAAGTACAAGAGCTATTATTGGCAAAAAAGAAAGTTTAAACATAATCTTAGTATATCAGAATTAAACTTCTACACTAATTTATAAAAACAAAACCGCTCGGGAAGTACAGCCTTTTGGGCAGTCTCCCCGAGCAGTTGGCGCGGTTGATCATCGTAGACCATCCTGATGTTTTCGGTTCTCAAGAGCAATCTTCTCGTTGATCGCTCTCTGTCCATCCTCCGATGCACCCGAGCTACGCCGGGTAGCACTCATCTTCAGGAGTTTGAGCATCTCTCCTGTGATACCGCGCTTCCGAGCCGTCCCGTAACGTTGCCCGCTATGCGGGATCGCTGAATGAGCCATGAGACACCTCTCCTTCTATCCTTTTTATACCTTATTTTTGACTTATCGGCAATGAGATTGTTCTAAATCTCTGCCCCATCACCTAAACCCATATCCGTTTTGTATCTCTCTATCACTTCTGGATATTTTCCTTCTTTACAATCTTCTACAAATTTATCAGCACTGGCTCCATCAGGAAAAGTCATATACGAAAGCGCACTCTGGCAGACAACTTCAATATTAAGTTTTCCTTGCATTGGGATAGGTTCCAAAGTATCTTCCGATTTAGTCATAAAAATACCCAAAGTTACTCCAAAAATAATAGCGGTTATAAGAGCAAAAGTCCCAACGGTTTTCAAGAAAAGACCAACCGCTTCTTCCTTCTTTCCTTCTAGAAAAAGCTGGAGAGGATTATAAACAAATATGTAACCCATAACAGCTGCTGATAAAACAAAGAGAGACAGGATAGTTATAGGAATCAATATGGTATTATCCATGCCCTCGAAAGTTGAAAAGTAAAATAATAAAGACACCACCACTACAATATAAATTGTGGCTGAAAACGCATTTATGATTGGATTTTTCGTCATGTCTTTTGGGTTAAATTGATAAAACTAACACCAGACTATTATAACAATTTTTGTTTCTAAAGAAACTATAATAACTAAACGTAATTATTGTAAATTGAGTTACGGTTTATGTATGGTAACTATCGCCTTATGATCATATTCTTTTTGATCTACAACATATCCATCATTTTTTAATTCTTCTAAAAAAGACTGAATTTTTACGGCACCATCGTGTCTTTCTTTAAAAAATTTATCAAACGATGAACTACCATTATAGATCTCTTCTTTCGATTCCTCTATTTCTATTTTTGGGGTAGATATATTACCTATTATCTTCCCTCCTGCTTTAGTCACTCTAATTAGTTCGTTTATTATTGCTCTACTTTCTCCAATGTCGTCAGTAAACATCGGGAGAAAATTTCTGGAAACCACTATTTCGAAAGTATTATCAGCAAAAGGTAAATCAAAACCATCGGCAACTACCATACCATCAGAGTCATCACCCAATCTAAACTTTTCTTTTTCAACCCCATACGCATTGCTATTACCAAATTTATTTCTTACATACTTAATGAAATTTCCAGATCCAGCACCGACATCGAGTAGGGGTTTCCGTAAATCTTCCTCATTTAAAGAAAAATCTTTCATATAATCATGAAAAGCTTTTTCTTCTTTTTCGTCATTATCAATCATCTCAACTGGTGGCATTTTTTCCATTTGTTTATTATACCAAACTTATAAGATTGTTGTTGCGTAATCATAAATTTTTGTATAAAAAACACCTGCGGTTAGGCAGGTTTTGGTTGATTGGACTTTACGTATCCAATGAGGAGCCGTTGGCTCCTTTTACGCCTGATTTCACCAATCAGGAAGGCTCATCCCCGAGCCGGTGCTCACCATTAGTTCTTTAACTAGTATACACCTTTTAATTAAATATGTCAAGTATTTCTTAATGAACTTAGCTAGTAAAATTAAAACTGATTATTTGAATTAATTTTGACACTTACCTTGTTTATTGTTATACAAAAGAAAGAAAGGTGGTGCCGAGTTGTACTACAAAAAAACAATCGCCACGGTACGGGCTACCATCGCACGTATGGAACCAGAAACCAGAGCGGAATATTCTGAGCTCAAAGACAAGGAGGTTGCTCCGTCGTCTTACATTCTCTGGATGTGTGATGAAATTGAGAGGATGGACACCTCTTCTGTTGATGAGGCCATCAAGGCTGGACGCTGGATTGGGTGGGTTACTGCCCACATCGAGCTCGCTGGCGTCTGGAACAACAGGACAACGAGAGACCTCATCCGATCAGATCGCCGAGATGGTTACGACAAGCCGCATCAGAAATGATGCGGCTGAACTTTTAAATGTTTTATGTTCCTCGGAGTCCGAAACTATCTAAAACTGGCTGCGAGACTTGGAATCTCTCCTCCGAATTTCTTCGTTTCGACAAACGAAGAAATTCCAGGCGCCTGATTGTCGACAAGCGCTGGTGCGCTCGTAAACCGCCAATCCGTTCGAGTCCAAGGCGCAAATTTTCAATTTGCTTCTCGCAGCAAAGCTTCATGCTTCACCTTTGCTTTGCTGCGAGACTTGGACTCGAACCAAGATAAACGGTTCCAGAAACCGTTGTCCTACCATTAGACGATCTCGCAATGGGTTTAGAATACTCTAAAAACCCCTGTTTTACAAGATAAATTATTTTTTGTTTTTAAGACAAGCTTCTACGAAGGCGGTGAACAAAGGATGCGGATGAAGCGGTCTCGCCTTGAACTCCGGGTGGAACTGCGTACCAAGGAAAAATGGATGCACAGACTTTGGAAGCTCTGCTATCTCCATCAGTGTTCCGTTTGGTGACTTACCAGAGAAAACGAGTCCAGCCTTTTCTATTTCTTCAATATAGTCTGTGTTTACTTCATATCGGTGTCTATGTCTTTCTGAAACCTCTCCCACCCCGTAGGCCAATCGAGCGATACTTCCCTCTTTTAAAATAGCTGGGTATGACCCAAGCCTCATGGTTGCACCATAATTCTGATTCTCCAAAAGTTTTTTCTGCTCTGACATTATATCTATAACCACGTGGCTACCCTTTGTGCTTATTTCTGCAGTGTGAGCATCTGTCCAACCGAGAACATTGCGTGAGTACTCCACAACAGCAAGTTGCATACCATAACAAAGACCGAGGTATGGGATTTTGTTCTCCCTGACGTATTTTATGGCCTGTAGGACCCCTTCCACGCCCGATTCTCCGAAACCACCCGGTACTATCACCCCGTCAAAATTCCCAAGTTCTGACACTTTTCTACCCCCACTTTCGTACTCTTTTGAATTAATCCAAGTCAATTTTGTCTTTGCGTCTTTCCAGTATGACGAAAACTTTACCGCCTCTATAACAGAAACATAAGCGTCAGACAAAACAAAATCACCTGTATCAAAATATTTTCCCACCACCGCAATATTCAATACACTTTTTGCTCTAGCTCTCTTGTTTACAAAACCCTTCCATTCCTTCAGCGTATCCTCTTTTGATTTTGTGCGAATGTGAAATGCCTTTAATATGAGTGAGCTAATTTTATCTTTTTCAAAGTTGAGTGGAACATCATAAATACTTTCTATGTCTGGAGCTGAAATAACATTGTCTACAGGTATTGCACAGGAGAAAGCTATCTTCTCTTTTCGCCTGTGATCTAGTGGATGTGTGCCTCTAGCAATAATAATATCTGGCTGAACTCCGTATGAGTTTAGTTGTCTCACCGCGTTCTGTGTTGGACGAGTTTTCATCTCTCCTAGTGTTCCAGGAACAGGAAGATAGGAGACCATAACAAACAGTACGTCCTGAGGATATTTTATCTTCAAATTTCTAGCCGCTTCAATAAAAAGAATATTTTGATAGTCTCCAATAGTTCCACCTATTTCAATGAGAGAAATATCTGACTCGTGATAATCTGCTGACTTTTTCCATCGTCTAACTATTTCCTCTGTGATATGTGGAATGGCTTCTACACATTTACCTTTGTAACCAAGAGCTCTTTCTTTCTCTATTACATGTTTATATATCATGCCTGAGGTCATGTAGTCATCATCTATCAAATCCATCTCAAGAAATCTTTCGTAGTTACCCATATCCTGATCTGTTTCAAGTCCTGAATTTAAAACAAAAACCTCACCATGTTCGGTGGGGTTCATATTTCCAGCATCTACATTTAAATAAGGGTCAACTTTAATTGGATTAACTTTAAATCCTTTGCTTTGAAGAATCTTGCAAATTGATGAAGCTGCTATTCCCTTGCCGACTCCCGACATCACACCTCCTACTACAAAGATATACTTATGATTTTTCTTTTTCATCCCGTTAGAAGTACCAGTAGTTTTTTACTATGATAATAAATTAATTGATAAATATATTTTACTTAACTAATCGCTCTACTAAACTGAAAGTTCTAACGGGATTCATTCCGAAAATCTGATTGGCTTATAAATTAAACCTTTAGGTACTTACGAACAGCCAAGAAAGACGACACCGAACCTATTGCAACTCCAGATGCCACAATAACAAGGAAAATCTGTCCAAAGTTAGCTGTGTAATAATGGAAAACATTTAAACCTACAAAGAAATTTTCTGTGGTGTTTCCAAGCCAAATAGTAATAGGATAAAACAATATCAATGTGAATATAGCTGATATAAACCCATAAATAGCCCCGGCAACAAAGAATGGACCTCTTATGTAGTTGGTTGATGCCCCCACAAGTCTCATTACAGCTATTTCATCTCTAGACATATAGATAACAAGGCGAAGTGTATTGAATGTAATAAGTGTTGAAATAATGATTAAGAAAATAGTGAGAATAACTCCAAGTCTGTTTGCTGAGTTTATAATATTAGTCAGCCTATCAATAGCATCTTTATTCTGATAATAATTAACCTTATCTATTATGCTTGTTCCATCAGAAGACAGAGTGCTTTCATTGTCCAAAAACTTAACTATACTTTCGTATTGTGATGGATCTTTGGCTTTTATATTTAGAGTTGCTCCAAGAGGGTTCTCACCTAGTTCATCCAATGCTTGCAAAGTAAACTCATCATTCTCGTGGCGTTTCTTGAAATCCGCCAAAACATCTTCTTTAGAAATATAAACAACAGGTGGCGCAACTTCTGGCAATTTCTCTATGCTTTCTTTTATAGCCAATATTTCCTCTTCTGGAGCTGTTGTAACAAAATAAACATTCACATCAACTTTGTCTTTAATCTGGTTTAGAGTAGAACCCAAAATAGCTCCAGAGAAAATAGTAGAGCCAATAACAAACAGTGTGACCATCATAACTAGGATCGATGACAAAGAGACAAAGCCATTACGCCAAAAACTATAGAAACCTGAACGAACTATTCTTTTTAATTTAATCCAAATCATATTTTTATATTATATATTTACCTTCCCTGTCATCACGAATAATCTTTCCATTCTCCATGGTCAGGACTCTTTTCTTCAGAGAATCGATGACGCCCTTGTTGTGAGTTGTTAGTATGACAGTAGTGCCTAAATCATTTATTTTTTTCAAAATCTGGACAATGTCGTAGGTGTTCAAAGGATCAAGATTTCCAGTTGGTTCATCTGCGATAACTACATCAGGCTGGTTAACTATGGCACGAGCGATAGAGACCCTCTGTCTCTCTCCCCCTGATAACTCGTGTGGGAAATTCCATATCTTACTTTTCAAATCAACCAAATCTAATACGTGAGGAACATCGGCTTCTATCTCATCATCTGTTCTGCCGGCTGCCTCCATAGCAAAAGCTATGTTCTCATAAACATTTCTATCAGGCAGTAATCTGAAATCTTGAAAAACAACTCCCACCTTTCGGCGAAAATCATTTATCTGATTTCTGTTGAGAGTACTTATGTCGTTTGACTCAAAGAAAATTTTTCCCTTACTTGGTTTTTCTTCGGCTAGAAACATTTTAAGTAGGGTTGTCTTGCCGGCTCCTGAATGACCTACAATAGAAATAAACTCTTTGGGCTCAATAGAAAACGAGATGTCTTCTAGAGCAATCGAACTGTCTGGGTATATTTTAGATACCTTATCAAAGTGAATCATACTTAACAGTATAACTCATTCGAGGCTCAAGGCAAAACTTTTTATTGTGAATTTAGAGGGCTTTTTCTGACTCCAAAAACTCCTTTATCTCCCCATCCAAAACTGCGTCTATATTGCTTGTTTCTACCCCCGTACGATGGTCTTTGACCATTTTATAAGGGTGCATGACGTAAGAGCGAATCTGATTTCCCCACTCTATTTGAGTGGTTTTTGATATATACATACCTTTTTCCTTAGCTACCCTCTCCTCCTCTAGTGCCTTGTATATTTTTCCATACAAAATCTGCATAGCCTTATCTTTGTTCTGGGCCTGTGAACGTTCATTGTCACTCTGGGCTGATAAGTTAGTTGGTATGTGAACTACACGAACAGCTGTTTCTCTTTTGTTCACATTTTGACCACCCGGACCTGACGAGCGAGACAACTCTACTTTTATGTCGGTATCCGGAATATCCAAATCACCAAGTTTTGCTGATTTCTCAAATTTTGGAATAACCTCCACCATAGAAAAAGAAGTATGACGTAGAGATTTTGCATTGAATGGAGAGATACGAACTAGACGATGCACACCTGACTCATTTTTCAATGTGCCATAAGCGTTTCTACCAGATATTTCTATTGTAATATTTCTAAATCCACCATGATCGTTTTCGTTTTGATGTAATATTGAAACACTAAATTTATTCTTGTCACAATATTTTAGATACATATTCAAAAGTATTGCTGAGAAATCCTCCGCGTCATCTCCTCCGGCACCAGAAAAAATAGTCATAACCGCATCACCCACGTCATATTTTTGAGTTCCGAGAAGTTCATTTTTTAATTCTTGAATGCGTTTTATAGTCGCTTGTGCCTTGTCTTTGTTGGACCAAAAATCAGCAGAGGACATTTCCTGTTCTAGGTTATCTATATCTTTTTGTATTTGCTCTTTGTCCATGAGCCAATGGTCGGGCTCGAACCGACTGTCTTTCCCTTACGAAGGGAATGCTTTACCCGTTAAGCTACATTGGCCAGCTGGAGCCGTTGGCCAGACTTGCACTGGCGACCTCGTCATTACCAATGACGTGCTCGAACTACCTGAGCTACAACGGCACATTGAAACATCTTACATTATCACCCTATGTTATCAACCCCCACAACTTCACTTATGTTTTTGAATCCGTCTCTCTTCATTCTCTCTACCAATCCCTGGTTTATCTCACTTATAAGTTGTGGACCTTCAAATATCATTCCTGTAATAAGTTCTATAAGGCTAGCACCGTGACGCACTGCCTTGTACGCATCGTCTGCCGAGAAAACTCCACCCACAAAAACAAAAACGTATTTATTGCCAACTTTTTTATACATATGCGAAAGTAAACTCAAGGCTTTTGGAAAAACCAATTTTCCAGACAATCCCCCGTGTGGAGGCATATCATCTTTCACATCATCTGGATTTGTGTTCTTTGTTAGGTTTGAACAAACAATTCCATTTACTCGATGTTTCCCAGTTATTTCTAGAAACTTATCTACATCCACGTGACTCATGTCGGGAGAAATTTTTACAAATATTGGCTTGTTGGTTTCTATCTTATCTATCTCAGTCATTAAGTTATCATAATTTTCTGGAAGCAAAAATGGCATCCCCCCAGAAGTATTTGGACAACTGAGGTTCACGGTCAGGTAGTTTGCGTATTTTTCCATAGCCATAAAAGCTGTGACATAGTCTCTAGTAGCAAGAGACACATCTAGATTTTCTTTGCAGTTGGTAAAAGCAACGTTAACTCCTATTGGAAATCTGTGAATTTTTCCAGCCAATCTTTTTGACAAAACTTCCACACCTTGATTCTTCAATCCATACCAAACAGCCAAACTTTTTGTATTAGGTAGTCTCCAGAGTCTAGGTCTAGGATTCCCAGCATATGGTCTGGCTGTTACAGAACCCACCTCCTCAAAACCAAAACCGACAGATGGAATAATGTCAGTTAAATTTATGTCTTTATCAAAACCAGCAGAAAGTCCGATTGGATTTTCAAAATTTATGCCTAATATTTTTTGAGATAAAACAGAATTTTTGTAATCAAAAAGAAGTCTAGTTTTCCAGCGAGTCAAACCAAACTTACCAAGTAAAACGCCCACACTGGACATAAGATCATGCACATCTTCTGGATCAAATAGAAACAATACTGGCTTCAGAAGCTTCGTGTAGAAAAAACGAATAATAGCATTACGGGTTTTGTACCACATACGAACTTGAGTATATCATAAATTTTATTTCATAAAACCTCCAGATTTGGGTGCAGTTCGCGAAGGATGATAAAAATAATCCGAGCCTTACTTGTCGTAAGGTGAGAATTATTTTTTGAAATCTGACAAAGAAATGCGCCAAATGTGGAGGTTTTATCTATATTCTACTAGTTTACCTGACTGTATCTCGATCCTATCTGCCTTTCTTAAATTTTTTATCTGTTCTTTTGATAAAACAGGGTAATGTTTTATCTCATCCAAAACCTCGTGTATTTCCCAGAGGTTACTGTCTGTAGTTCTCCAGTTGAGACGATTTAATTTATTCAAATCATATGGCAAAGAGTACTCCCTAAGTGTCTTTGTACCATTATTTAAAAAATACTCATGAAAATAAGACATGACTAGTTCCCTTATGGTTTTGTAAACTGGTTCACGATATCTTAGAACCGCATGATTAGTTTTTGAAATTGCTCCAAAACAATTAAATTTTTTGAACACAGCTATAATATGATCATAATCAAAAGGCT
>JAUPVY010000084.1 GCA_030916785.1 Patescibacteria group bacterium | reverse complement strand
GAGGTGGGTTCTATGATACTGTCGGTGCCATCCGTGATGTCGGGCAGAATCATATTCTCAGTATGCTAGTTGCCATAACTACGGAATATAATTCTCTCATGGATGTTGATGAGGTTAGAAAAAATAGAGTATTTATTTTAGATAGTTTGGCCAAGTGGACTGACGAGGCTCTAAAAGAGAATACTTACAGATCTCAATATGATGGGTACAAAAATATTAAAGGAGTAAATACAGATTCGGAAACAGAAACATATTTTGCCTTAAAAACAGAGTTAGATCATCCACGCTGGAAGGGGATTCCAATATATATGGAAGCCGGTAAATCCATAGCTGAATCTAGAAAGGAAATAATTTTAACTCTGAAGCACCCATCCAACTGTTTGCTTTGTGAACAAGGTTCACATTCTTCTAACAGAATTGTTTTCCGTCTAGAACCAAACGATGAGGTTGTAATACATTTCTTAACAAAAAAACCTGGGTTTGATAGGGAAGTAGAAGAAAGAGATTTTTCTTTCTTTTTGTACGAGAAAGAATCAAAAGTTGAGTATGTTGAGGAATATGCCAAGACTATTAACTCTGCCATGGGTGGCGATCAAACACTGTTCGTTTCTCCAGAAGAAGTTGAGTCTTCTTGGAAATTTATAGACCCTATTGTTGATAGTTGGAAAAGAGGCTTGGTTCCTCTACTCCAATATGAACCAAAAACGACACCTGTCTTTTTTGATTTTAGGACTACTAAGAAGAATTGCAAAGATTATAACAGTGAGAAAAAAGAGTTGGGTATTATTGGTTTAGGTAAAATGGGAGGAAATATAGCCAGGAGACTGCTCTCAAAAAAGTGGAATGTTGTTGGTTATAATAAATCAGAAAAAGAAACAAAAGACTTAGAGAGTCAGGGTTTAAAAGGAACTTACTCGCTTCAGGAATTTGTTGATAAACTTTCTACTCCACGAACTATTTGGACTATGGTTCCACACGAAGCCATGAATGTTGTCTTAGAGGAACTAACCCCGTTTCTTCTTCCGGGTGACGTTATAATAGATGGTGGTAATTCCGAGTACAAAGAATCAATGAGGAGAGGCAAGGAATTAAATTTGAAGGGGGTGGGTTTCATTGATGCTGGAGTCTCTGGTGGTCCTGGAGGTGCATTGGCTGGTGCTTGTATTATGGTTGGAGGAGAAAAAGATTTATATGATAGATATGAGAATTTATTTAGAGATTTATCCGTGAAAGATGGTTATGGATATATGGGTAAATCAGGCGCAGGGCATTTTGTAAAAATGATTCACAATGGAATTGAATATGGAATGATGCAGGCAATAGGTGAGGGATTTGAAGTCATGAAAAAATCTTCATTCTCTCTTAATCTCCGTTCTGTAGCAGAGATATATAGTCATGGGTCAGTCATAGCTTCTAGCCTCGTTAATTGGCTAGTGGAAGCTTATTCAAAATTTGGTGATGACCTGGATAACGATGAGTATAATTCTGGACAGGTTTCGCATAGTGGTGAGGGTCAGTGGACAGTTGATACTGCAAAAGAATTAGGTGTTCCGGTGCCGATAATAGAAGGAGCTCTTGAATTCAGAAAAAAATCTAAAGATAATCCTTCTTATACTGGCAGAGTGTTGTCGGCTTTGCGTCATCAGTTCGGAGGTCACTCTACAAACATTAATAAAAATAAAGAAAAATAATATGGAAGAAAAAAATATAGAGTTGTTAAAAAGTTTCAATATAGAAAATCTTCCAAGTTTGGACGTTGCTGTGTTAGGTGCTCTCGAGCTGTTTCAAGGAAAAGAACTACCTAAACTTGAACTAGGGGTTTATAAACATCCATTGGTCGTAGGGTCTGGCAATGCCGAAGCGACAGGGCGCATTATTTTTGAAAATATAGATGCGGTTTTTGCTTCTGAGAGTAACTACGAAGAAAAATTAAAAGATATACCAAGTATCGATGGGGTTATTATTATTTCGGCTTCTGGTGAAAAACATGCATTGATAGTTGCAAAATGTGTCAAAGAATATAATAAACACATAACTCTTATAACAAACACTCCGTATTCATCTACACATGACGAGCTGGATCATGAGCACTCGTATGATGAATATATTTTTCCAAAAAACAGAGAACCATATACCTACAATACATCCACATATATGGGTATGATTCTCGGAAAAACACACGAAGATCCTTTGAGTATCCAGAATTTTATCAAAGAGAATATCGATACTCAGGTTATGCCTGATTTTTCTAAATATGATAAATATTTTCTTATCGTGCCTCCAAAGTTTTCAGGTATTATCAGGATGCTAGAGGTAAAGTTTATTGAGCTGTTTGGTAGGAGAATAGCTAGAGATGTTGAGACTAGTGAATATATGAAACATGCTGTGACGGTAGTACCATCTGACGAGTTGTTTATTAGTTTTGGTGACGAAAATAAAAATTGGGGTGGGGTAGGAAATAGACTATACATACCACTACCAACAAATGCTGATTACGGAGCGATGATGGCAATAGGGTATTATGTTGTAGCTCAAATTCAAAAAAGTCACAAGCAATATTTTAAAGAAAATATTGCAGAATATGTAGAAGAGGTGTCCAAAATATTTGGTCAGGAAATAAAAGCAATAGTCGATTAATTGATAACAAAAAGGTGGGGGACCGTAGTCCCTCACCTT
>JAUPVY010000083.1 GCA_030916785.1 Patescibacteria group bacterium | reverse complement strand
TGACTTTCATGTTTCCATATTAACATATTTTTAAATCTCTTGAAATCGTGTTGTTTTCAGAGACCCCGCAACCCTCCAGCATGGTTCAGTCAACGACCCTGAGCATAGCGAAGGGCTCTTGACGGATGGAGGGTGAGGACTGGCCTTGAGTGAGCGCTGGCGAACGAAAGGTTGCTCTGAAAATAATATGATGAGAGAAGATTTAAAAATTAACGCACTACTATAGTGTTCAGGAATTCCAATGCTGCATTTATCTGCACATCATTTCCCTTCAAAAATTCTTTCTCATCAAATTTAACAACTGTGTCCGGAGTAAGTCCTCCATGAGAAATTGAGTTTCCGTTTGGAGTTAGCCATCTGGCTATTGTCACCTTAAGACTTGTGTCTGTTGTAATAGGTACTAACTCCTGAACTGAACCTTTTCCGAACGACTGTGTACCTATTAGAGTGGCTACCCCGTGTTCATGCAAAGCACCCGCTAATATTTCTGATGCACTGGCGGAACCACCATCTATTAAAACCACCATTTTCAAGTTTTCGTTGAATATGTTGTAACCCTTACTTCGGAAAATCTGCGCGTCTTGTTCGTTTTTGAAATCCTCTTTTACTATGACTTTGCCGGCAGGAAGAAACCATGATGCCATATCCACTGCAGCCTCAAGATACCCACCTGGATTACCACGAAGGTCTAAAATCAATTTATCATTTCCAGATTCAACAAATTCTCTGAGTGCATTTCTAAAAGAGTTTGAGGAGATAGCAGAGAAATTGTAAAGATGAATAATAAAAACTCCATTTTTTGTTTCTGTATCAATCGTAGGAATATCTATAATGTCTCGTATAACTTCTATGATAAGTGGTTCTTTCTCCCCTTCGCGAACCATAGTAAATTTAACTTTTGTTCCTTTTGGACCCTTAATGATTTTGATTGCTTCAGTAGTGTTTAGGCCATTTGTTACTGTGTCATCTATTTTTACTATTTTATCTCCAGATTTTATTCCAGCTCTGTATGCAGGAGTGTTTTTCAGAGGTGCTATGACAGTCAGTACGTCGTCTTTCATGCCCACTTCCATACCAACACCCTCAAAATTTCCACTTATCTCATCCGCAAAACTTTTTGACTCAACTGGTGGAAAGAAAATAGTATATGGATCGCCCAGGGACTTAACCATGCCTTCTATTGCTCCGTAAACACGAGCTTGATCACTAACTCTTTCTGTAGAAGTTGAGTTAGTTGGAACATATTTTTGGTTTATAACTTCCCAGGCTTTCCAGAAAGAAGCAAAATCAATACTATCACCCACACCAGTACTTTTGTTTAAAATAGATGCAATTTTGTCGTCTTCTGATTGGCTTGACTTGCCTGAATAATATCCCAAAGAAAATATTCCTATAACTGCGATTAATACCGCCAAAACATATACTCTATATTTAAAGAAGTTGCTCATTAGTTAATCATTATCGCAAGAAATTATATTGTGGTCAACCTAAAATTCCGATATACTAGGAAATATGACTCAGATATTCTTGCAAAATACTCTCGGCAACAAAAAAGAAGAGTTCGTACCCCTAAAAGCGGGTGAAGTCTCGATGTATAGTTGTGGACCTACTGTTTACGACTTTGCACATATTGGAAACTTCCGTACTTTTATACTTTCGGACATCTTGAGACGAACATTTGAATACAATGGATATAAAGTAGATGGAGTCATGAATGTCACAGACGTTGATGACAAAACAATAAAAAGAAGTCGAGCTGAAGGAATAAGTTTAGAGGCCCTTACACGCAAATATGAGGATTTATTTTTTACTGATCTTGAAACTCTAAATGTAAAAAAGCCAGGTAAAACTCCCCGTGCAACAGAAAGTATAGACGATATGATTTCTTTGATAGAAAAAATGCTTGAAAACGGTTCAGCATATAAAAGTTCAGATGGAATTTATTTTGATATAACTAAATCAAAAGACTATGGTCAGTTGGCTCATCTAAATCTAGAAAACTCCACCAAGGAGCGCATAGCCAACGACGAGTATGACAAAACAAACCCTCGGGATTTTTCTCTTTGGAAGTTTTACTCAGAAGAAGATGGTGATGTTTCCTATGAGGCGCCTTTTGGAAAGGGTCGCCCTGGTTGGCACATAGAATGTTCTGCCATGTCAATGAAAAACCTTTCTGAAACCATAGATATTCATACTGGAGGCTCAGATCTTATATTCCCCCACCACACAAACGAAATAGCCCAATCAGAAGCTGTAACTGGTAAAACTTTTGTAAAATACTGGGTTCATGGTGGTTTTATAACTGTTGATGGAAAAAAGATGAGTAAATCTTTGGGTAATATTTTTACACTAGAAACCCTGATAGAAAAAGGTTTTGACCCACTAGCATTTAGATATTTAACCCTAGGAACACACTACAACGGAATGTTGAATTTCACATGGGAGGCTTTGGAAGGTGCCCAAACTGCACTAAAAAAATTGCGAATAAAAATGCAGGAATTTGAAAATGAGAAAACAGAAAACAATCCTGCAAAAACAGAAGAATATAAAAACCAGTTTATTGAATCCCTGAACGACGACCTAAATATGCCACAAGCCCTAGCTACAGTTTGGCAAGTTGTAAAAGATGAGGTATTAAGCGGTGGCGATAAAAAATCACTACTCTTAGATTTTGATAAAGTCTTAGGACTAGACC
>JAUPVY010000082.1 GCA_030916785.1 Patescibacteria group bacterium | reverse complement strand
AGGATAACCTCATGCGTGTGTTTGGTGGTGAGGGTATTAAAAACATGATGTCAGGGCTCATGACTCGATCAGGACTGGGAGAGGATGAACCGATCGAAAACCGAATGATTACTCGGTCTCTTGAAAGCGCTCAAGAAAAAATAGAAGGGTTTAATTTTGATGCACGAAAACATGTTCTGGAATTTGATGATGTACTAAATTTTCAACGTAAAATAATGTATGCTCGTCGACGAGCCATACTATTAGGTGATGACTCTGCGGTACATGCGTATATAGATGAGATAGTTGGACATGCAAGTCCAGAGGAACGAGCAGAAATTGAGGCAAAAATCGCTGGGGCTGATGCTGAGTTTATGAAATCTTTGCGTCAGGTTATTCTACAAACAATTGATATGTTTTGGGTAGATCATTTGGAAATGATGGATTATTTACGATCGAGTGTAAATCTCCGAGCATATGGACAAAGAGACCCATTGGTGGAATACAAAAAAGAGGGCTTAAAATTGTTTAAGGATATGGAGTTATCAACTGGTTTGGAAGTAATCAAAATCATTACACAAGTTCAACCTCAAAAAATATTTTTTGAGGCACCACAGAAGTTGGTTGAAACCAGAGAGGGAGCACAGGCAGTAACACAAGAATCAAAAGTATCTTCTGATACGAGAGGCGATAAGGTTGGACGTAATGATTTGTGCCCTTGTGGTTCAGGCAAAAAGTTCAAAAAATGTGGGGAAATTGGAACAGATGAGCATAATAAATTAATGGCTCAAAAATAATATGCCACAAAATAAAGATACATATTTCGTTGCTGTAAAAGTTTTTATTCAAAATGAGGAAGGAAAACTTCTTATAACAAAAGATATTTTTAATAATAAATGGGATATTCCAGGTGGTAGATTGCGTGAGGTGGATTTTGACACAGATTTAAAAGATGTTGTTAAAAGAAAAATGCAAGAAGAATTGGGTGATGGCTTCCAATATGAATTGGGTGAAGTGGTTTTATTTATGCGTCATGAAAGAGATGAAATACTGCTTTCTGGTGAAAAAGACAAACGAAGAATATTTGCTATAGGTTATAAAGGGAAATATCTGGAGGGGGATATTAAGCTCGGTAAAAATCATGAAAAATATAAATGGGTAGATTTGAAATCATTTGTTCCAGAAGATTATTTTGAAGGTGGTTGGTTAAAAGGGGTGAAAGAGTTCCAGTCTAATTTTAGTTAATATAATAATTTATCCATTTAGATGTCAGATCAAGAAATGTGGTGAAATTGGGACGGAGGAGCACGAGAAAAACATGAGAGGTAAGTAATAATTTTTTGATCACAATATACATTTGACCAATAATACCCCCTAGGGGTATTATTGGTATATATCAATTAATTACAAAATCTATGATGTATTACTATGACAATTTCTATCCAACGCATATGTTTGGTTTTGGTGGGTTATTCATGCTCATCTTCTGGGGGCTAGTTATTTACGCAATAATAATCTTGGTCAGGAATGATCATGGTCCCAAAGAGGACAGATCCCTCGAGATTCTTAAAGAGCGATACGCAAAGGGGGAAATAACAAAGGAGCAGTTTGAGATGATGAAAAAAGACCTTAAATAAAAGTATATGATAAAAGATATAAAACACAGAGCCATTAAACGTTTGAAGATTGTTGAAGGGCAAATTAGGGGAGTGCAGTCAATGGTTGATGATGAGAAGTATTGTGTAGATATTATTACCCAAGTTTCTGCAATAAAAGAAGCATTGTCGGGTGTTGAAGATTTGATTTTGGAAAATCATATCAGCACCCATGTTGTTCACCAAATGAAGCATGGTAATGAAGAAAAAGCAATCGCTGAGATATTAAAAGTATATAAACTTAAAAGAAAATAATATGAGCAATACTCAAACATACAAAATTAAAGGTATGCATTGCGCATCGTGTGCAAGTATTATTGAAAAAACTTTCAAAAAAACAGATGGTGTTCACAATGTAGAGGTTAATTATGCTACCGAGACTGCCAAAGTTTCTTTTGATGAATCTAAAACCAATCCCCATCATCTCTCAAAAGAAATTGAACCTCTTGGATACTCTTTGAATATCCCAACAGCAGAATCAATGCATATGTCAGAGAGTGAGCATGCTAGACACCTTGGGTTGAGTCAATCAAAAGCAGAAAAACTTGTCGAACTGAAAGATATGAAAGTTAAAGTGTTGTCTGCTCTACCTCTTGCGGTGTTTAGTATTTTTATAATGGCTTGGGACATGCTTATTCAATTTAAGATTGTCCCTGAAATGCCGTATATATGGCATCAGTTGTTTCATCATTTGTTTCCGATATTTGCCACATACATGCTGTTTGTGGTTGGGAAGCCATATCTTCTCGGTTTTTATCGGTTTTTGCGATATGGAAAAGCAAACATGGATACACTTATTGGTATCGGTACATCTGTCGCTTTTATGTATAGTTTTGTAGTGACCGCGTTTGAAGAAACCTTAAAACCTTTTATAAATGTAAGTCAAACGTATTACGATGTTACGATTGTAGTTATAGCGTTTATTGCTCTTGGCAAATATCTTGAAACAAGATCAAAACTTAAAACCGGTGATGCAATTGAAAAACTTCTTAATCTTCAGGCAAAAACCGCACAAGTTTTGAGGGGTGGAAAGGAAATTGAGATCCCAATTGGAGAAGTAGTTCATGGCGATTTGATTATTGTAAAACCGGCAGGTCGTATACCGGTGGACGGTGTTATAACAGAAGGATCTTCTTATATTGACGAATCAATGCTTACTGGCGAATCAATGCCTGTTGG
>JAUPVY010000081.1 GCA_030916785.1 Patescibacteria group bacterium | reverse complement strand
AAATTAAAAATCTCTTAACCATAGTAATATATTAACACACAATTATTTATTTAAATTGCCAACTTTTCATAATTTCCTGTAATTCAAGGCTGAATTCTTTGTATGTTTGTATTTGATAGAAATTACCAGAATAAACAAACCACACCTCAAATGTACCCCCCACACTCTCATCTATAGATTTAAACTGAAGTGTTTCTACTCCGGCCATAGAAACACTCTTTGCTTCTACAACAACGAGATCCGGTAGA
This sequence comes from Patescibacteria group bacterium, assembly GCA_030916785.1. GTDB lineage: Bacteria > Patescibacteriota > Minisyncoccia > Phycocordibacterales > DATDWN01 > C7867-006. The sequence goes on along the minus strand of JAUPVY010000081.1, from coordinate 2,566 downwards.
TCCTTTTTTATACGTTCTTCTGTTAGAGGTCCTAGTTCATCAAAAGGAAAAACGGTTATCTGAAATCCATTTCTCGGTTTTGCCAATTCAAAAACAATCTTGTTTCCAGCTTCAAGAGGCACAGAGGTAATGACAAAACCATCTTCATATTCAAATAAGAATTTATAATCAGAAGATTCATAGGTTTTTTTGGTAACTTTTTCTGTTTTTTTATCAAACATTCCACTAATGTCCACGGAATCATTTCGTAAAAACAAAAAACCAACGAAGCCAAGAATAGCCAATATTAAAAGTATTATGTTAAATCTTTTTGACATACAAGCATAAATTTAATTCTCCAAAATCCATTTTTCTAACATTATCTCAAGCTCTCCATCACCCTGTCTTACTCTGTGCGTCATATTTATGAGACTAGACGACATTTTTTCTAGTTCTTCATTTTTATAGTTCCTTCCGCCAGACAAAGCTTTGCTGTATGAAAACGCTGCGAGCCCTGATTCTTTCTGGCTCTTTACTCGACTTGCTATGATCATGTTCTTTACTGCCCAAAAAAACACCCCGTGTATTTCCTCAGATGGTATTCCCTGTTTCGTTAAATCTATAAACGACGTCCATAGTCTTTTTTTATCTCTAGTTAGAAGTTTGTCTGTGATAGAGAAAATAATTGGTGCTTCTTTTCTTTTTTCTGCCAATTCAAACTCCTGAGTTTTATACGATGCTTTTTCTATTTTTTTGACCGTGGAAGCATCAACCTTACCCTCAAGAATCAGAAACCAATGTTCGGCATTTTGCATTTTGTCTATTTTTTCCAATACACTTTCTTTGGCCTCTTTGTTTCCAAATAGAAAATCCAAAACCACTATATATTTCTCATCAAAGAGTCCAATAGACCCTACTAACTCATCTAACTGTGAAGCATTCCAATTTTCCGTAGTTAATTTAAATATTTCTGAATTTGGTCTCTTCACGGAAAGACTCTGCAACAAATCATGCATTTTCTTGCGAGCTCTGTGTGTATCTGTCCCGTGTAAAAAATAAATCATACTATTTCTTCTGTTTCTGCCCAGTTGTCTCCTGCCTCGGCATTGGCAACACAGACTATTCCATAAACTTTCTTTGGATCAATAATGCTTTCCATTATTCTTTTTATTTCCGGAGATACAGAATCAATAATTCCTTCTTTTACCTCATAAACTAACTCATCATGAACCTGAAGCAAAAGTCTCACATCTTTTTTCAAATTTTTGCTTACTAAAAACTTGTCTATCTCTATCATAGCTAGTTTTATTACATCTGCTTCTGTTCCCTGTATAGGAGCATTTATTGCCATTCTCTCAGCTGAAGCCTTCATAAAAGGAAGTCTCGAATTAATATCTGGAAAATATCTTCTGCGACCAAAAAAAGTTTCAGTGAATCCCCTTTGGGCAGTCTCTCTTTTTATTTTTTGTAAATATTCAGCTAGACCAGAAAATTTATTAAAATACTCATCCAAAAATTTCTGTGCATCTTCTTTTGAGGTCCCGATGTTCTGTTTCAAGGCCATGACACCCATACCATACATAACACCGAAATTTATAGTCTTGGCCTTACTCCTCATTTCCTTTGTTACCTTGTCCAGAGCTACTCCAAAAACTTCACTGGCTACCGCCGTGTGAACATCCTGGCCTTTTTTAAAAATATCAATCAATTTTTCATCCTGAGACAAGAAAGCAGCGATACGCAACTCTATTTGAGAATAATCAAAAGAAACCAGTTTGTATCCCTTTTCAGCTATGAAAGATTTTCGTATTTCACGCCCCAAATCAGTTTTATTTGGAATATTTTGTAAGTTGGGATTTCCAGAAGCCATCCTGCCAGTAGTAGTGCCCATCTGAAGAAAATCTGCGTGAAGTCTATTATGTTCATCCACTTGTACAGGAATGGTATCTATATAAGTACCCAAAAGTTTTGCCAGCTCTCGATATTCCAAAATAAGTCCAGCAATTGGGTTTTCCTCTTTTAGTTTTTCCAACTCTGATTCTTTGGTTGAAAATCCCCCACTTGCAGTTTTCTTTTGATTCTTCGCCTTAAGCCCCATTTTGACAAACAACATCTCGCCCAGCTGTTTTGGCGAGTTTATATTAAACTCCTCGCCCACTATTTTCCATATCTTTTTTTCTAGGCTAGATAGCTCGGTGTGGTATTTCTTTGATAGTGCCTTTAGTCTCTCCACATCTACTTTTATACCCACTTCTTTCATCTCTTTTACAATATAAATCAAAGGTTTCTCTATATCACTGAAAACGAAACTGAGGTTCTGGTCTTTTATTATTTGCTCCAAAACAGTTTTCGCATCTTTTATACTATCAGTACGTGTGTAGGACAAGATATCCTCCAATGAAGGACTTGTTTTGTTTGAATCAATAACCCAAAGCATAAGACCTGTTTCGAGGACATCTTCTGGATCAGCCTCAGCCATTAATTTTTCCGGCACATCTAGAGATAGGCTCTCGGCAAATTTCTGACTGAGTGTCCTGAACTCAAAAAGCCCAAACAACCCCTCGACTTTCTTCATATCCACATCCTC
>JAUPVY010000080.1 GCA_030916785.1 Patescibacteria group bacterium | reverse complement strand
CATTGTCTCCTGCTTGACCTTGATCGAGTTGCTTGTTGAACATTTCGATACCAGTCACAGTTGTCTTCAAAGTATCCTTGATACCCACGATTTCAACTTCTTCACCAACCTTTACGATACCTCGTTCGATACGACCTGTAACAACAGTTCCACGTCCTTCGATAGAAAAGATATCTTCGATAGGCATAAGAAATGGCTTGTCGAGGTCACGAACTGGCATAGGGATGTATTCATCAAGAGCCTTTGTAAGCTCAAGAACTTTTTGTGCCCATGGATCATCGATAGAAGTAGATTCTAGTCCCTTAAGACCTGATCCACGAATAACAGGACAATCCTTGTCAAAACCTTGTTTTCCAAGGATTTCACGGATTTCTTCCTCAACGAGGTCAATCATTTCTGGGTCATCCACCATGTCGCATTTGTTTAGGAATACGATCATTTTTGGAACACCAACTTGTTTTGCAAGCAAAACGTGCTCACGAGTTTGTGGCATAGCTCCGTCTGTCGCTGCCACCACAAGGATAGCACCGTCCATTTGAGCTGCACCAGTAATCATGTTTTTGATGTAGTCAGCGTGACCTGGAGCATCAATGTGCGCATAGTGACGAGTCTTTGTAGAGTACTCGTTGTGTGAAATGTTGATTGTAATACCACGTGCCTTTTCTTCAGGCGCTCCGTCGATTTCATCAACTCCTTTTAATTTAACTTGGTCCCCGTTCATAGAAAGAACGTGGAGAATAGCCGCTGTAAGAGTAGTCTTTCCGTGGTCAACGTGACCAATTGTTCCTACGTTTACGTGTGGCTTTGAACGATCAAATGTTTCTGCTGCCATAATAATGAACTAATTAATTATATTTCTAATACTTTTAAACTCTCGCAAATAAAAACAAAACGCAACATGCGATTGTGCCCTATCATATCATTTTGGTATCTTTTGTCAATTAAATAACCAACTATTTAGGTAATAAAAAAATACCCCCTTTTGGGGGTATTGGTTATTTTATCGGTTCTATCCGATCAATCTCTGAAACAGGAAGATATTTTTCCATTTTATCAATCTGATACTTCCTAGTTAAAATATCCAGGCTTTGGTGAACCAATCCTAAAATATGGAAAATTCCAGGTTTGTAAAGAACCTTATGGGATGCAGGCTCAACCAATCGATTATAAAACTTTTGGTTTGAACCCAGAATCCCCATTAATTCACCGCCTGAAACCCTCCAAACAACCGTTTTTTTGTCTTTTTCTTTTTCACCAAACGGGTGTGGTGTGTTAAAAATAACAAACTCTGTTACCTCTTTAGTTTTATGCAAACCAAATGAGGTGAGCTTGCTTTCGAACTTAACAGGTTGAACCAGTACATTTTCTTCAAAAGTACTTAAGATGTGTGGCTCAGATTTCCCGTACCAGTTACCTTCAAATAAATAAAATAATTCCTCAGGAATAGTTTGTACAGTCTTCTTTGTCATAATAATAATGAATTTTTTTGTACAATAACACAATATTAGTATTCAGTCAAAAAAACCAGACTATTGTCTGGCTTCAAAAAATTCTTTCGGGAAAATAGCTTCTGCATATTGTTCGGGTGTAGCAACAGTGTCCCAGTCTATTTTGAAACCCAACCTTTCTTCTGGAAAAGCTTGTTGCGCCATTTTCGTATTGATAAGTCCTGGTTCAAATAAAAAGATATTTTTGTATTTACCAGAATCAGCCAAAATATTTACCATATTTTGAACAATAGACATAGCTTCAACATAAGCTTCTTCTTTATACTTCCCTGTCCTCTCTGGAGCATCAGGAGCAAAGTTGGCAGCATGTGAACCGATGAAAGCTTGTTCTATTTTACTTAAAGAGTCTTTGTATACTGACTCAATAGCATTTACAGGAGAAGCTTTAGTTTTAACATTTGCTCTGAGAAGAATATCCCTGACTTCTAAAAATGGACGAGCTTGTTTAGGATAGCCATCGTCCCACAAAAAGGTCCCTGCGGAGTGAAAAACAAAATCAGGAATTACTCCATCATTTTTTATAGCTTGGATAGTTGAAAGTGTTATAGCCTCATTTTCAGGGTCACTTTGATATACAGAAACAAAAGAGAGTTTCATTATGGACTGAATAATAGGACTTTCAAAAGACCTAAGCAGTAGATGTACATGCCAACCATAATCTAAGAATCTTTTTGCTACTGCCCCACCTATATCACCAGAACCACCCGTAATAATGATATTTTTCATAAAGTTCATTTTACCCTACCCTACCATAAAAATAAAAAAGAGTCTCCTTGAGACTCTTTAACCGATCATTTTATTTGACATATGATAATAATTTGTTTGCCTCACTCTAATAACTTTGAGATAAGTTGTCAACTATATTAAACCGTCTTTGAAAAAAACCCTCCTAATGTGGGAGGGTTTTTAAAATAAAGTCTTTTCCTTTTCTTATTTCTTCAGTATCAGTGTTAGAAAAAATATCTTCTACTTCGTTATCAATAACATCGTAGTGATAGTCTTTTGATTGTAATAATTTTTTGTATCCACTGTAAAAATAATTAGTAATTGACTCAGCCCCAGGAAATGGATATTCCCTGTACTCCAAAAAGGGTCTAATGAAGTTTGATTTAGTTTTTTTGCCACCATTTACCATGGCAACAAATGGTGGCCTTGTATCCCTTCGGAGCTTTGGCAAGTCACTTGCATGTACAGAACAAATACTAGTCCCATTTTTTGATCCAAACATCAGAGACAAAAAGTTTTTTTCTATTTTTTGTTTCTGATTATAAAACTCATAAACTGAATGTTTATCCCAAGGTAAACATTCTTTGGACCAGTTATTGTAGGGATCTTTTGGCGGGAGGTTATCAGAAAAAA
>JAUPVY010000079.1 GCA_030916785.1 Patescibacteria group bacterium | reverse complement strand
AAAATCTGCTAAATTTCATATATTGCGATCGTAGCTCAATTTGGTTAGAGCACTCCCCTGTCACGGGAGAGGTTACCGGTTCAAGTCCGGCCGGTCGCGCCAATTAAAAACACCAGAGATGGTGTTTTTAATTTTGGCTGCACCGAGCCGGACTTGAACCGGGGAAGGGGTCGGGAAACGGGAGTTTCCCGTGGAGGAAGGTGAGAAGCGAACACTTGAAGCTTCGTAAGACCTTGAGTATTTTGTAATCAAAATGTGAAAGGTGTACTGCGCCTGTAAGGTGGGGGAAAACCGTGGGTTTCCCAGGAGTGAAAGATCCGGCCAAAATTACTGAACCTGTAAGGTTCAAATGTCCGGCCGTGTTTGGATTGAATCCGAGGGAAAGATTCCGACCGGTCGCGTTGAGGAAAAAAATAGATCCAATAATATGGCTCTATTTTCCTATAGTGTTGGGACACAGAACTGTGATATGCTTTTCATATGACAAAATATCAAGATTTCTTAAAAAATATTACTGAGTGTCCATTTTGTGAAAATAGAAAAAAGGTGATTTTTGAATCAAAAGAAAGCTTTTTGACATATGCTCTCTGGCCTTACCATGCACATCATCTTTTGATTGTTCCAAAAAGACACGTAGAGTCCTTGTCTGAATTAACTGAAGAGGAAAAGGGGGATATAGATTTTATGCAGGAAAAAGCACTAGAAATACTTAAAAAACTTGGATATGCAAACATTACTCATATGGTTCGGGAAGGAAAAGATAATAAGGCTATTAATCATGTACATTTTCATACTATACCAAATATACGAATTGGAGATTTGGACCACTACGGGCAAGAAAGAATGGAGTTGACAGAAGAGGGTATTCAGAAAACAATAAAAGATATTCAGAAATTTTTATAGAAGTGGAATGTATATTTGTGTATCATTTAGTAATACAAATGCAGTTCTAACATCGTCCACTAAGTCGCGCAGAAAAAAGGCACGTAAGTGCCTTTTTTAGACCAATGATTTCCATTCCAAAAAGTGCTATTATATCCTTGAATAATTATCATTAACTAAAAATACTATGTGGTATCCTATTTATATTATTTTGTTTTTCCTTGTTGTTTCCAGTATTCGTCAGATAAACCAATACGAAAGGGGGGTAAAATTTACCTTTGGTAAATTTACGAAAATCATGGAACCTGGGTGGAGAATTGTTTGGCCAGTTATACAAACATATCAAAAGGTTGATGTAAGAGTGAAAGCAGTAGATGTTCCAGATCAAAATGCGATTACCAGAGACAATGTTACTGTGAAGGTAAACGCTGTTATTTATTACAAAGTCAGTGATGCAGACAAAGCGGTCATAGAAGTTGAGGATTTTAGATATGCTATATCTCAATACGCCCAAACAACCATGAGAAACATTGTAGGAGAGGTTACCTTGGACGAGCTTCTTTCAAGCAGAGACAAGATAGCGGATAGAATAAGAGAAATAGTTGATAAAGAAACAGATGCTTGGGGACTGAAAGTTCAGAATGTGGAATTGAAAGATGTCAGTCTTCCAGCAGACATGGAGAGAACAATAGGTAAGCAAGCAGAAGCAGAGCGAGAAAAGAGAGCAGTTATCATAAACTCAGAAGGGGAACTAGCAGCTTCACAGAATATTGCCAAGGCAGCCCAGATGCTGTCCCAAACTCCTGGCGCGCTTCATTTACGAACACTACAATCAATAAATGATATGTCTTCTGATCAGAGTAACACTGTAGTTTACATGGTGCCAGTTGAAGCTCTGAAGGCACTTGAGGGTTTTATTAAAAAATAAATTTTTATTATCTATCTTTTCCAACCACCACTTCCTGGGAAGTGTTTTTGTATCATGCCTTTCATTGGACCACTACGGTAAAGACGATCGTTTACACCAGAGATGTCGATAAGCCATCCGGCTGTTATTGTGATCAAAATAAAAGCAAAAACTATATACCAAATATTTATTTTGTAGGAAAAATCGTATTTACGTACTAACCAAATACCAACAAATAATAGGAAAATAGCAAAAATTGTTGTCCACCAAGGAAAGTTTGATATTAGTTCGTCAATTCTGTATTGGCTCATTCTTCCGTGAGACCTAATGCTAAATCTAATTAGCCCCATTAGAAATACGGAGGTCAAGATGGACACAACTAAACCAAATAATGTAAATATAGAACCAATAATAAAATATATTCTTGGTTTCATTTTCACTTCATTATTCTGGATTTTTTCCATCACAAAATTTTTTATATTGTTTAGTTCTTTTGACATATATTTTTCATTATTATTTTTGCTCTGCTTATGCGGGTGGCTACGGTACCCATGGGTAATTGTAATATATCACTGATTTCTTCGTACGATTTTTCTTCCAAATAAAATAGGGTTAGTGGCTCAGAATATATGAGTGGGATTTGGTGCAAACATTTTTGGATCTTGATAACATTTTCTTTTTGCTCAAATTCTAGTTCGGTATTCTCCTCACTTTTGAAATCTATGTCATCCAGTAGGGGAACCTCTTTGTTGTATTTTTTCAGCACATTTATTGATTCATTGTGGGCAATGCGGTATAACCAGCTGGAAAATTTTTTTGCAGTATCAAAGCTATTCAGGTTTATGTATGCCTTGATGAAAGATTCTTGTACAACATCAACTGCCTTGTGTTCATCGTTTACAAGGTAATTAGAATAACGAAGTAGCTTTTCCTCATATCTATCCATGATTAAAGAGTACAAGTCTTTCTCACCGGATTGGATTTTTTTAATCAAGACTTCGTCTTTTTGTGTTTTTAAATCTTCCATGTTTGTGGATGTTGTGTTTTCTACATAATACATCAAAAACCCCGAAATAAATCGGG
>JAUPVY010000009.1 GCA_030916785.1 Patescibacteria group bacterium | reverse complement strand
GTCAACCCTGAGTAATCCATTGTTATAGGAAAAGGACCTCCAAACTCAAATGTTCCAGATTCAGCAGTAGCTATCGTAAAACCAAAAAAGAAAAACACAGCCAAAAATAGTGATATAAATAAACCTATATAACTTGATATTTTTTTCGCGTTTGAATTCATATTTTTTATTATCACAACAGCATACTTATTTAAAAAAAAATGTCAATAGCTTTAAAAAAGTAGTGACTTTCATTAAATCCTTGTTTATAGCCATATTTTTCTTTTATGTCCTTTACAACAAAAAATACTTTTCTTAATCCGGTTTTAACATTGCTAAATAGGACTTATCTGAAAAAATAATTAAAAGGACATTCTGTGTGATAATATAAAGGACATGTCTTTTATGGTGATATTTCATCGATTTTCTCATTAATCCTCAAACTACCACATATTGAGCTGTTGTGATATTCTAAATAAATGAAAGATATATTCTTGTCGCCGTATAATCCAAAAGATACGGAAGGAAACATATACAAACTTTGGGAAGACAGTGGTTTTTTTAACCCAGATAACTCCAAAAACCCTGATGCCGAACGTTTTACAATAGTAATGCCCCCTCCAAATGCTAATGGCAACCTACATGCTGGCCACGCTCTTTTTATTACCCTGGAAGACATCATGATAAGGTTCAAAAGAATGATGGGTTTCAAAACTCTTTGGTTACCAGGTGCAGATCACGCTGGCTTTGAAACTCAAGTTGTTTACGAAAAAAAACTTGAAAAAGAAGGCCGCTCAAGATTTGGAATGGACCCCAAAGATCTCTACAACGAAATTCTTGCCTTCACACTAGAAAATAAAAAAAATATGGAATCTCAGGTGCGTTCTATTGGTGCCTCTTGTGATTGGTCTCGTGAGAAATTTACCCTAGATCCTTATGTTGTAAATAAAACACAAGACACTTTCATAAAAATGTTTAACGAAGGATTGGCTTATCGTGGCAAGAGAGCAATCAACTGGTGTTCAAAACATCAGACTTCCCTATCAGAAGTGGAAACAGAATCGACAGAAGAGTCTTCCCTTTTCTATTATTTCAAATATGGTCCGTTCGAAATAGGAACAGTAAGACCAGAAACCAAATTTGGAGACAAATATGTTGTCATGCATCCTGACGATAAAAGATACGCAGAGTACACACATGGTCAAAAAATGACGGTTGAGTGGATAAACGGCCCAATTGAGGCAACTGTAATAAAAGATTCAGTGGTTGATATGGAGTTTGGTACGGGAGTTATGACGATTACACCATGGCATTCACAAGTAGACTTTGAACTAGCCCAAAAGTACAACCTAGAAATAGAACAAATCATAGACTGGCGAGGAAAACTTCTCCCAATTGCAGAAGAATTTGCAGGAATGAACATAAAAGATGCACGCCCTAAAATTGTAGAGAAATTAAACTCAAAAGGCCTCCTTGTGCGTGTGGACGATAAATATAAAAATGTGGTTAAAAAGTGCTACAAGTGCAACACTATTATAGAACCACAAATAAAAGACCAGTGGTTTGTAAAAATGGAGCCCTTAGCCAAAATGGCACTAGAGTCAGTAGATAAAGGAGAAGTAAAATTCATTCCTGATAACTATGAGAAAATATTCAGATACTGGATGAACAATACTATAGACTGGAACATCTCCCGCCAGATTGTTTGGGGTATTCCTATCCCCGCTTGGTTTAGAGACAATGAAGTAAAAGCAAGCAAAGAAAAACCAGAGGGAGAAGGTTGGGTGTCTGATGTGGATACATTTGATACTTGGTTTTCAAGTGGACAGTGGCCACTGACAATAACTGAATATCCCGAAAATAAAGATCTATCTTCTTACTACCCAACCGATATTATGGAAACTGGACACGACCTTATATTTAAATGGGTACCAAGAATGATTATATTTGGACTGTATCTGTCTGGCAAAGCTCCGTTCAACACAGTTTACCTACACGGACTTGTTAATGATGCTCATGGCAAAAAAATGAGCAAATCCAAAGGTAATGTAGTTAATCCCCTAGACCTAACAGAAAAGTACGGAACAGATGCGTTGCGCATGGCTCTTATCGTTGGAAATACTCCAGGAACAGACTTGGCACTTCAAGAAGATAAAGTGAAAGCTTATAAACACTTTGCAAATAAAATATGGAACATAACTAGGTTTGTATTGTCTAGTACTGAAAATTGGGATGGTACGAAGCCCGAAACTATTGAGGAGGATGACGCAAAAAACCTGAATGAACTTGATTCCCTAGTAGAAGACACAACCAAAGACATGAATGAGTACAGGTTCTATCTTGCTGCCGAAAAAATTTACCACTATGTTTGGCATACTTTTGCTGATAAAATAATAGAAGAGTCAAAAAATAAACTCAAAAATGAGAGTACTGACACGGTAAAATCAGCACAATACGCCCTGCGCCACATACTAGAAACATCCCTAAAACTTCTACATCCGTTTATGCCTTTTATTACTGAAGAGATATGGCAAAATATGGATAAGAAAGAATTATTAATGGTCACCACATGGCCAACTAAAAACAATTAATGCCTTTAGACACAGTATTAAATTTTCTACAAAAATATCCGTTCTTTCTAGCTTTTATACTCGGACTTCTACCCGCCTTAATCTGGCTTTGGTTTTGGCTTAAGGAAGACATTCATCCAGAACCCGCCAAAATGATCACTCTGTCATTCCTCGGAGGAATGCTCGCAGTGCTTTTTGTGCTACCTATTCAAAAACTAGTATATGAATACATATTAAACCAGCAGGCTCTATCATTCACTATCTGGGCAGCAATAGAAGAGATAATGAAATTTGGACTAGTTTATTTCATAGCACTAAGAAATAAAAAAGTGACTGATGAACCAGTAGACGACATCATATACCTTATTGTATCAGCTCTAGGTTTTGTAACATTTGAAAACACCCTGTTTTTAATACCATCAGTGTCTAGTGGAGATTTTTTGAATCTGATAGTTCACAGCAATCTGCGATTCATAGGTGCAAGTCTTTTACACATAATGTCTTCGGGTGCTATGGGTATAATGCTCGCTCTAGCTTTCTACAGGACTCGAACAGAAAAAATAATTTACGGTATTTCTGGAATGATTATTGCAATCGTGTTGCATACTGCGTTCAATTTATTTATAATTAGTGGAGCAGATAGAAATATTTTCTTTGTATTCGGAATGGTCTGGATTGGAATAGTTGTTTTGCTTCTAATGTTTGAAAAAGTAAAACACTTGAGAGAAACTAAAATTTTTAACAATCCCCTAAATTAATTTAAAAACAAAAATTATGAAAGACAATAGATCGTTTTTTGAAAAACTGACTGGAAGTATTAAGATGGACGAACCATTAGAATCTGACATGGAAGAAACTACTCCTGCAAAGACACCAACCAAAACAAGTTCCGGTGGTGAAGCTTGGTTTGATGATGAATCAGTCGAGGAAGGACAGCTTACTGTCGATCTATACCAAACTCCTACAGAAATCATAATAAAAAGCATGGTTGCCGGGGTAAAACCAGAAGATTTGGATATTGCCATCACTCGTGACATGGTCACAATAAAAGGAAAGCGAGAGACAGAACGATTTATAAAAGATGAGGACTATTTTCATCAAGAATTATACTGGGGATCTTTTTCTCGAACCATCATGTTACCTGCGGAGGTTGAAGTAGAGGAAGCAGAAGCAGTAGAAAAACATGGACTACTCATAATAAAACTACCTAAGATAGATAAGAACAGACAGACCCGTCTAAAAGTTAAAGGATAAATATAATTTCTATAAAAACAAACCACTCAAGAGAGTGGTTTGTTTTTATTGGTGCCGAGGGGCGGGCTCGAACCGCCGACTTTTTCCTCTTCAGGGAAACACTCTACCAACTGAGTTACCTCGGCAATCAACCTATATTACTTAAAAGTGCGATTTTTTGCAATATTCAATGTTTTAATTGATATAGTAGAGCATATAATGCTATACTAAAATCATGTTAATTTGCAGATTATGTAATAAAGAATTTAAGCATTACGGAAAGCAGCAAAGACAAACAAACAGGTGTGGAGCATGTAATACAAAAATACGAAGGTTTAGAGCTAAAGCAGCTGCCATCAAAATGCTTGGTGGCAAATGCACAAAATGTGGCTGGCATGGAAATCAAGCCGCTTTACAATTCCATCACAAAAATTCAGATACAAAAGATTTTATTATCGGAAGTGTAGCAAATAAAAGCTGGGATTCAATAAAAACAGAAATGCAAAAATGTATTTTGTTATGTGCAAACTGTCACATGATAGAACACAGTTCTAAGAATGATGAATTGTTCCTCAAAGAGGCACTGAATTACAAAGGAAGAACGCTAGATTTTTAAAAACTATTTATTTAAATCATTAAAACTGTCCAAAACAGAGCCAAAATTACCTAAACCATCTTTGGCTCCTCCATATACCCCGGTAAGAGTGTCTACATATGGCTGAATCAAGTAATATGCCCCCACAGCAGAACCAATGATAAAAACCCAGTATATTATGCTCATAATACGTGCAAAACGCATGGAGCGCCTTATAGCACGCAACATCTCATTGTTCTCTTCTGCAAGCTCAACACTCCTTTGTAAAAGTTCTTTATCTTCTGGTGACATGGGTATATAGTAACAAAAACAAGGCAAAAAATCAAAATATTGGTGCCATCGGGAGGGGAATATCCTTCCGCAACTCAAAACTCACCGTCGTTCGTTTTGGTTGTGTCCACAGCTCGCGACCCAGCCTGTTGGCTTGGTTCCCCGCTCCGCTTTTCGATTCCTGACGTAAGGCAATAATATTGCCTTACTCCGATGCACAAAATTGTGCTTTACAAATTTTGGTGCCATCGGCAGGAATCGAACCTGCATTTAGGAATTAGGAACTCCTCGTTCTATCCATTGAACTACGACAGCTGTTTTAAACCTTCAACCGAATTAAATCTATCATACTCATAATCAATTTGAAATGTTTACCTCCCTTTTTAATTCTAACTCTACACATACCATATCTTAATTTACCCTTCTTTTTACCTTCTATTATTTCAAATTTTGTAATGCTGTTTTTAATTAGATTAAGCTCTTTTGTCCAAAAATTAACCGCTTCTGTTTTACCTATATCACTAAATAACCTTAAACTTACTTTTATTTCATCCCTAGAAACCCCTAAGTCTTCTAAACAACTAACAATAACTCTTATCAGAGTTGGGTCGCCATTTATAACATTAAATTCTCTTTTATTACCCTCACCCCAATACAAACAAGAAAGTACCAGCATCCTTTCTTTTAAACCAAAATCACCAACTAAAGCATCAGCCTTGGTACGTGCCTCTTCCCATTCTTTTTGGGACTTTTTTCTACTACCACCCCTTTTTATTTTCCATTCTTGCTCATGTTGAGGAAGAATTTCTACACCTTTTATATATCTGAATATTGTTCCATATCCCCTATTAACAATGCTTTTAATTTCATTTAAAGAGTGTCCTGTTTTTCTAAGGCCTATTATTTCTTTTATTTCTGCTTTAGATAAAGCAACTTTACCCATACATATATTATATGGTATTGAGCAATATATTACTAGTTATGTTTCGTTATATCCAACTAAATACTTAGTTTATTTCCAAGAGCTTCGCTAATCTGGACCTGTCGAAACCAACCACTACCTCATCACCTATTGTTATAACAGGCACCCCTAGTTGTCCCGATTTCTCCATCATCTCTTTTCTTTTCTCCAGATCACTTGCCACATCAAACGCCTCATATTTTACCTGGTTATCATTAAAATAATCCTTTGCTAAATTACAGTAGTGACAAGTTGGTGTTGAATAGATGGTTACTTTCTTCATATTTTTTATAAAAAATAATAATGTCTCACTAGTATATCGGAATACTGATTTGACTACAAGATTCTACTCATTGGCAAATAAATTTTTTATCTTCTGCCAAAAACTGGTTGTTGTACCAGTAGCTGAGGTTTCTTCTCTTTCATCTTCTACAATAACCACCATGTTTTCATCCCCCTTAACCACATTAAACTTCAAACGTATTTCCTCTTCTATGCCTGGAGTTGTGTCGAGCCTGCTTATCTTGGATTCCAAATCTTTGTTGCGTTGCCGAAGGTCCTCCACATTCTGTAATGATATATTTTTCATCTCCTCACTCGCCATTTTTTTCTTATAAACAGTCCAAGTTGAGTGTGCCATAAACAAAACCACAAGCAAAAGAATACCTATAACTACCCTACTATAGGCCATACTGCGAATCTTGCGTTTTTGTTGAAAATCAAGCATAATGAATGAGTTATCAAGTCCAAAGTTTAAAGTCAAAAGTAATTACAATCTCGCATTTACTTGATAACTTTACACTTTATAACTTTTAACTATTCTAACATGTTATTCCAACAAAAGAACAAAAAGGCCTTCAAGGTAATATGGATTACAATCTGTGTATTGGTTATAGTCAGTATGGTTATTATGTATATCCCTGGAATCTTGATTTAAGTTTGAGGAACTCCTCGTTCCCAAATTAAAAAGTAATATTAATTATTTAAAGCTACAGCTGCTAACTTAAGTATTGCCTCTTTGGTTTTTGCGACTGCAATAAAACGACCAACATGACAGAAAACTGCCCCTGAAATTCCAGTTATATTTTCTAATTCCTCATCTTTCTTTCCTGCCCAAATTTCAGGTAAAAATTTCCGCCTATTAAATGAATGGTGGTCTGTTTTTATTCCTTCCAACGCCCAAGTTCCTTCTTGTCTTGGATAAATTTTAAATAAGGGTTCCGTAAATTCCATCAATGTCTCTCCCGAAGGGTAAAACCTATCAAAAACAATTAACCTTTTATCCTTACTTTTGTTATATTCCTCTATAACAATATGCCTAGCTTCCTCCCCATCTTTTCTTTTTTTTATTTCTCTTTTTAAAATAATCTTTGCACAAGAGACTGCTTCCAAAAATATTTTATCAATATCAGCCCCTTCTTCTTTCCATGTTGGTATTAATACATCAAAAAAATCATATACATTATAAGGATAAATGCCTTCAAATATCGGCTCAATAATATTTACACCATTATCAATTGCATCAATTGGCTGAATAAGTTTTTGATCTATTTTATTAGCGATTTCTACGTTACCACACAACTCTTCTCCAAATTTTTTCCATACAAGTCCAAATGAAGCATATGGTATTCCATTTTCCCGTACCCCCGCGCCACCTATCTGATGATGATCAAAACGATTTGCAGTTTCATTATAAACACCACCAACATCTACCACACAATCACCTCTATTAATAATATTTTCATCTCGAGTTCTGGTAACAGAAAATTCACTATCTTCACCTAAAGCCAACATGAGTGTAGCCACAGCAAAGATATCATCAGCATGAAAACCTCCACTATGCACTACGATTGAGATCTTTTTATCCATTTTTCAGCTTTTTACTATGGCTGTAATAAATATATTTCAGTGCGATTATATAAACAAAAACTGAAAGAGACATGAAAGGTATTGTGATATAAGAATATTCGTTTACATAAATTCTGGCACACTCCCCACCCGATGCAGTACACTCCAGGATAGAACCGAATGAAAATCCCCACTGAACTAAAGATTGATACAGTGCAACAACAGCACCCATGATAGAAAGTGGAACAAGATAATCTATAACAGTTTTATCTTTGCGAATCATTGCCATTAGAATTATTACTGCTTGAGGGTACAAGAATATTCTCTGATACCAACACAAGTCACATGCCGGAAAACCGACTATTTCTGAATAAACTAGACTACCAACAACCGCCGACATTATTCCCCAAAACAACAACTGTAATATATATTTGTGAACAAATGAATACATTTTGGCACGAGTTTCAGAGTGCACACCAATAACAACCAAAACTACCACAAAAATAATATTTGAAATTAAAGTTAGAAACCCCACTATTGCACTGGCATTTGTCTGTATAAAAGTAATCATACTTTTTATTCAGATATTACAGGCAATGTACAACCAGTTTTTTCTGCAAGCTTTGCAAGAGGAACCTCTCCAGTTAGTCTATCAGTAGTACTTGCGTTAAACTGCCATGTTGGGTATGAGGTCACACCAGCATCTTTACATACCTGCAACTGACCTTGTCCATCTGGAGTTGAACACTCTACATAAGGAAGTAATTTTACAGATCTACCAAAAAGAGCCTTCTGGGATTGACAGTGTGGACACCAAAATGTTCCATAGAATGTTGTACCACTATCTTTTATACACTGAGCAAAACCATCATATTGTCCTGGCTTGCCTG
Organism: Patescibacteria group bacterium; assembly: GCA_030916785.1. Classification (GTDB taxonomy): domain Bacteria; phylum Patescibacteriota; class Minisyncoccia; order Phycocordibacterales; family DATDWN01; genus C7867-006. The sequence goes on along the minus strand of JAUPVY010000009.1, from coordinate 4,147 downwards.
GTGTTACTATTAAAAACACCACACCTGCCAAAAATACCAAACCTATTAGATAGTAAACGTATTTATTCATATTTTTTGTTTAAATAATTATTCTTCTAAAATAACACAAATAAAGCTTATTTTCCATATTTATTCTCCTTGCCACACCAGGGACAAAACCATTTTTCTCTCTTTTCTGAAGCATCACCTATGGTCCACCATTTTTTGCAATAAGAACAATGAAAATGACTCAGTATTTCGATTGATTTTTTACTCATTTTTTCCATGACAATGTTTGTATTTCTTTCCAGAACCACAATAACATGGATCATTTCTTCCTATTTTACTTCCATCTGGAGCCCGATGAGAATCCTCCGAAGCCACGGTTTCGGTCACTAAATCCTGTGCACCTTCCATGGTTTCAGTCAGTTTCACTGGTGCATCAAATTTAATAGTTGGCTGGATTTGTGGAATGAGTTTCAAAATCTCCTGGCCTATAGAAATCTCCATATCCTTGAACAGACGCAAACCCTCGTGTTTGTACTCTACTAGAGGGTCTCTCTGGCCGTAGGCGCGCAGATTAACACTAGATCGCATATAATCCATCACTTCCAAATGCTCAACCCAGTACATGTCTGTTGACTGCAAAATAACCCTGCGCAAAACCTTTAGGTATTCACTATCTGCCTTTTCCATCTTTTCCTCTACCACTTTTCTTTCTTCGTCTCCCATCTCCACCAAAATACTTTGAATGTAGCTACGGACAGCATCATCGTCTCCCAACAAAACATCCCGACGTTTTGCATATATTATCTTTCTTTGAAAATTTAAAACATCATCGAACTCTAGAACGTGTTTTCTTGCGTCAAAATTAAAACCTTCTATTTTTTCCTGGGCGCTTTCAAGAGACCTTGTTATCATTCTATTCTCTATTGGCTCGTCTTCTTTTATACCGAGCTTGCCCATCATGTTTTTTATTCCGTCTCCACCGAAAACTCGCATGAGGTGGTCATCCAAAGACACAAAAAACTGTGTTTCTCCGGGATCCCCCTGTCTACCCGCTCGCCCTCTTAGCTGATTGTCTATTCTACGCGCATCGTGTCTCTCTGTACCCAAGACAAATAAACCGCCTTTTGATTTTACATCCTCGTAAGCTTCCGGACTCCCGGGATTACCTCCAAGTTTTATATCCACTCCACGGCCTGCCATGTTTGTTGCGATAGTCACAGCAGAAGGTTTTCCCGCTTGAGCTATAATCTCCCCCTCTCTTCCGTGATTTTTAGCATTTAGAATCTCATGTGGCACACCCTCGGCCTTTAAGTACTCAGAAAGTAACTCATTTTTTTCTATAGACACAGTACCAATCAAAACTGGCTGACCTGTTTTGTGTCGCTCCTTTATTTCCCTACTAATCGCTTTGAATTTACCAGCTTCAGTTTGAAATATTAAATCGTTGCGATCTATACGGGCATTAGGTTTATTGGTTGGTATGGAAACAACATTTAGTCCGTAAACTTTATAGAACTCCTCGGATGAAGTCACGGCTGTACCTGTCATTCCAGCTAATTTTTTATACAACCTAAAATAGTTCTGAAAAGTAACAGAAGCAAAAGTTCTTGATTCTTTTTGTATTGGCACATGCTCTTTAGCCTCTATAGCCTGATGCAAGCCCTCTGACCATCTTCTACCAGGCTGTAGTCTCCCAGTAAACTCATCCACTATAATTATCTCTCCATCTTTGACCACATAATCCTTGTCCACGTTGAATAAGGCCCGGGCCCGAATAGAAGTTTCCAAGTGGTGCACATATTTGATACCTTTTTCAGTGTAAATATTATCAATACCTAGTAATTCTTCGGCTCGGCTTATACCAGAATCTGTTAAAGAAATTGTCTTAAACTTTTCATCCACAGAGTAATGCTCACCTTTTTCGAGTTTAGTAGAAATATCGGCAAAAGTCTTGTAAAGCTCGTCAGAATCGGTAGTAGGAGTCGAGATAATAAGGGGTGTTCTAGCCTCATCTATCAATATAGAGTCCACTTCATCCACCACCACGAAATTTGGCTCACGCTGACGAAGGTGTGTTGCTTCATATTCTATATTATCTCTCAGATAATCAAAACCAAACTCATTGTTTGTTCCATATGTAATATCTGCATGATAAGCTTCACGTCTTGATACGGGTCTCAAAAATTCATTAAAAACCTTGAATGACCCGGCTTCATCTCTTTTCTTATCGAGCTCTGTATGTGTCTGGTCGTATATAAAAGATTCGTCATGATTTATTATTCCAACCGAAATACCTAAGAAAGAATAAATCTGACCCATGAGCACAGCATGAAGTCTTGATAGATAATCGTTAACAGTAACGAGATGTACACCATTACCCGTCAGAGCATTGAGGTAGAGTGGTAGTGTTGCTACTAGAGTTTTTCCTTCTCCAGTTTTCATCTCAGCTATTCCACCTCTATGCAGAACAATTCCTCCAATAAGCTGAACATCAAAATGCCTCTGTCCTAGAGTACGACGAGAAGCCTCTCGCACTACTGCAAAAGCCTCGGGCAAAATCTCATCCAAGGTTTGACCATTCTTTAATCTTTCCTTAAATTCTGCAGTTTTTGCCTTAAGCTCATCGTCAGTCAGGGCAGAAATAGCGCTTTCCAAAGCGTTTATTTCCAAAACTATTGGATCTATGGTTTTTAAGGCCTTAGATGATTCTGTGCCGAAAATTTTATCTAAAAACGCCATAATGTGATTGATTTTAACATAAAATAACAAAAACTCATACTGTAAAAGTATGAGTTTTTGAAAATCATTTCGCCAGCTGGCGGATCGATTTTACAAACAAAGAATATTAAGCTCGTTTCTTAGCTACTTTCTTCTTTGCTGCTTTCTTCTTTTTTGCTGCCATGATATTTTTTTTGCTAGCTGCTCTGTGACAAGCAACCAACTAAATTATTTTTTTAAAGTTTACAACGATAATAAATTTATTTCGTTGTTCCGACCTACAATAATTATAGTACATAAAAAAATAAATAAAATTTATTTTCACAAAAAAGTGTGGATAACTTTTTTTTCTTAAAAAATATTTTAAGAAAAAATTTTTTTATAAAATAAAAAATTCCGCATCGCGGAAATTTTTATTTTATTTTGAGACGCGGTTGGCGGAGGCGAGCTCCAACAAATGTAGTGTGAGTGCAAACCGCCAACCACGTCTCAAAACAACATATTAATGATAACCAAACTATAATCATAAAACAAGACATACAACAAAGGCCCCGAAGGGCCTTTGTTGTACATTTGTTGTTGATGCTCAATCCACATTCTTGCAAAGCAATCCTGTAAATTCACACCCACATCCAGTATTGTATCACATATTTACTTTAAATGCAAATCCGGGTTTTTACACAAGTTTACTGTGCCAATATCTGCTGTATATACATATCTCCTTGAGTCTTAAAACTTGGATCAATCTCCGTCATTTCTTTAATAAGCTCTGCTGATTTTTGTTTCAATCCTAGTCTATAATATATATCTGCTAGTAAAAATCTGTCTTGCATAGTTTTTGGATTTACCTTTATTCTTTCGTTCAATATAGATATAGCAATACTGTTATCTCCCATGTCAGAATAAGCTTTCAAAACCCTAGAGTCATTGAGTATTTTTTCTCTAGGTACCAATTTACTCATTTGATCTTGTACTTCTTTGTTACCAACATATATAGCACCGACCATATATATTATCTGCGACTCTACAGACGACGTTTTTAACTCATAGGCTTTCTTAAACATTTCAAACATTTTTGGTCTGTCCCCTTTACCCAAATAAGAAGTACCTAATTCAAAATAAATAGATTGTTTATTTGGTGATTCAATAAGTGCTCTATCTAAATATTTTATAGCATCATCAAACTGTCCTAGACGATTATAGAAACCTCCAGCAAAAACAAGATATCTTGCATCTTTTGGACTAGAAGCTACTTTTTCATCTATTTTTGTTTTGGTAAAATCAAGAAAGTCTTGTTTTGTTTTATCACTAATACCTGATTCGGTGGAGATCACCTTCATGGTAGATTGTGTTAACTGCTCAACTGCTTCACCAGAGGCAAAAGAATTATATTCAAAAACTTTCTTGAAGTACTCTAAGTTTTTGTCCAAGCTTGTCTGCG
>JAUPVY010000008.1 GCA_030916785.1 Patescibacteria group bacterium | reverse complement strand
TTGGTGTTCAGTGGGATGAAATTGGTTTTTTGACTAAATTTACTTGACTTATTTTGTGAATGTGCTAAGATAATGGGTAAGTAGTTCTTCGAGCATCGTTCAGGTGGTTCAACTTCGGCCGCACGCCACAGGCGTGCAGGAGGCCAACAACATGGCGCCGACAGCACACGCACCGCCCGCAGTGGTGGCGATCGCCCACCAAGCCTGGGGCACATTGATCAAATCGACGGCGACGGGCACGACGGCCTAGCGCGACACGCGTCGGCCGCGGACAACACGACCGGGAGGGGGTTTACACGAACCTCTCCCGGTCTTTCTTTTTATCTAAAAACACATTTTTAATACCGGGTTGCAAAAAAGAGCTGATTTTGGTAGAGTATCTTGGCAATGAAAAAAGACATACATCCGCAAAATTATAGACCAGTGCTATTTATAGACAACTCAAACAAAGCTGAGTTTGTTATTTCGTCTACAGTGGCAACTACAGAAACTGGCAAAGCAAAGGATGGAAAGGAATATCCTATTTATAGACTTGAAATTTCAAGTGCTTCACATCCATTTTACACAGGAAACGAGAAGACTTTGGATGCTGCAGGACGCGTAGAAAAATTCCGAGCAAAACAAGCGAAAGTAACTAAAAAATAAGTACTCAAAACAAAAAAAGCGAAAAAGGTCGCTTTTTTTGCTATACTAAAACCAATGGACATAGACAAATATCTACAAAACAATAAAACCTCTTACCTTGCCGAGACCTACAAGAAACTTGAAAAGGAAGAGATGTCTACAAAACAAATGATAGAGAGTGATCCATCACTTGCTGATTTGGCGCATGCAGAACTGAAAGACCTTGAGCTCCAAAAGGACGCAATAATGAAGCAAATGGAAGAAATCTTAAAGGAAGATGAGAAGGAGGAGGAATTTCCTAATGAGATTATTCTAGAAGTGCGAGCTGGAGCAGGTGGAGAAGAGGCGTCTATTTTTGCCGAGGAGCTTGCCCAGATGTACGGTAAATATGCAGAAAACCAAGGTTGGTCAGTTCACGCAATAGATGAGTCTAGAAGCGCTGTGGGTGGTTACAAAGAAGCGTCTTTTGAAATAAGGGGCAAAGGGGTCTATAAAGACTTGAGATTTGAAACTGGTGTTCACAGAGTCCAGAGAATTCCTTCTACGGAAAAGATGGGAAGGGTACACACGTCCACTGCCACAGTCGCTGTTCTTCCTGTTCGCAAGAAAACTAATATAGATATTAAACCGGCGGATATTGAAATAGAAACTTCCAGGTCTGGGGGCGCAGGTGGACAGAATGTGAACAAAGTGGAAACAGCCGTCAGAATAATTCACAAACCAACAGGGATAGATGTGCGTTCAACTGCAGAGAGAAGTCAGCTCAAAAACCGCGAGAGAGCTATGTCTATTTTGACTGCCAAGCTACAAATGCTAAAAGACGCCGAGGAAGCTAAGAAATATTCAGCGGACAGAAAAGACCAAATAGGTACAGCCGATAGGTCAGAGAAAATCAGGACATATAACATTCTCCAAGATCGCATAACAGACCACCGCATAAAACAGTCCTGGCATAACATAGAAAAGATAATGGCAGGGGAAATAAGTCCAGTTTTGGAGGCTATGGCTAGCTATAATGGGCAAGAAGTGGAGGGTGAGGATCCAGAGTAAACCTATTGCATAACCCAAACCTTTCTGATAGGATAGTAGTCACATATGGAGAAAACAAACGCCGGAAACATCACATTGAAGACAGATAACAGCGTGGTAGACGCTCTTTTTTCTGTTGGGGCACACTTTGGCTTTATAAAATCTAGACGACATCCAAGTACAAAACCTTTCATTTTTGGTGTTAAAAACAAGATTGAGATTTTTGACCTAGAAAAGACCAGTCAGTCTTTGAACAAGGCACTAGAATTCGTTCAGGATCTAGGTACTAGAAACGCAAAAATCCTATTCGTTAGTGGTAAGAACGAGGCCAAGGCTTCTGTTACGCTAGTAGCTGAGAGCATTAACATGCCTTACGTTGCAGGACGATTTATTGGAGGAACTTTGACTAACTTCCCAGAAATTCGAAAAAGAGTAGAAAAGTTAGAATCACTTGTATCACAAAAGGAAAAAGGTGAACTCGTTAAATATACAAAGAAAGAAAGACTACTTATTGACCGAGAGATAGACAAACTACGAGAGTTTTTCTTTGGTTTGAGTGTTATGAAGAATCTTCCAGCAGCCCTATTTGTTATAGACAGCAAAAAAGAATCAATCGCAGTAAAGGAGGCAAAGATGATGGGCATTCCAGTTATCAGTTTGTCAGGCACAGATAACAACCTAAACGAAGTAGATTTTCCAATTCCAGGTAACGATGCGAGCCGAACAAGTATTGAATTTTTCCTACAAAAAATGGCGGAGGCGTACAAAGCTGGTCAGTTGAAGAAACCAGCAACAGTTTAACCCAAACTCTAGGAGACTTCTCTTGTTAGTGTTTGACGTGCTTTACTCAGGTTTAATGTTATTATTATAATTATATAAGTTAATTTAACTAAATAAAAACATGACAGAAAACTCTAATGCGATAACAACAGAGCTTATAAAACAGTTGCGTGACAAGACAGGTATATCCGTTATGCAGTGCAAAAAGGCCTTGGATGAGACAGCTGGGGATATGGAGAAGGCAGTAATGCTTTTGCAGAAGAAAAGCGCGGATGTTGCTAGTTCAAAGCAGGGTAGAACACTTAATTCAGGCGTTGTGGCCTCTTATATTCACGCTACTGGTAATGTGGGGACTATGATAGAATTATTGTGTGAGACTGATTTCGTAGCCAACAACGAGGAGTTCAAAAAGATTGCCCGAGATATAGCTATGCATGCTACAGCTACAAACCCTCAGTTCCTAAAGACCGAAGATATAGATGAACATGCAATGGAGCTAGCAAAAGAAATGTTTGCCAAGGAAGTAGAGGGTAAACCAGAAGAGATGAAGGAAAAAATCCTTGAGGGTAAACTAGCGGCATACTGGGGAGAGAGAGTTCTTCTAAACCAGGCTTTCATAAAGAATCCAGAGCAGACAATCACAGACCTATTAAATACAGCCGTGCAAAAATTTGGTGAGAAAATAGAAATCGGAAGATTTGTACGTTTCTCAATAGCTCAATAAATTTTACACATGACAGTAACAATCACGCTTTTCTTAATATCGATGTTCGGATTGGCAGGACTTCTCGCTTCGAAGGCCTTTGAGATAAAAGTCAGGAAGATTGATTTTTTGGTAAACCTCTTTTTGAAAGGGGATAAGATGATTCGTGCCTTCGGAGACCTTCTTGTTTTCAAATACAATCGATACAAGAAAATTAGCAATATATTTATATTTGATTTTCTTCCATCGTATTTGTATGAGCTTTTGGTCAAGATGAAGGACTATGTAGCAAAAAAATACTACAATGCAGGGGACAACATACGGGGCAGAAGAATATTGAAAAGCAATGGTTCAGTCTCTTCTTTTTTGGAGCAGTTGGCAGAAGACAGAGTTGAAAAAAAGTTATAGAGATGTTATATTGGTCCGGTGCCTTTTAGAAATTTATACCGCCACCCTAGCTCAGTTGGTAGAGCAATGCTTTTGTAAAGCATGGGTCGTCAGTTCAAATCTGACGGGTGGCTCCATAAAATCCCCGCTTTACAGCGGGGATTTTACGTCAGATTTGAACTGTAAAATCTGAGGGGTGAGAAGCCGTGTTACGGCTTCGCAAGACTCTGAACGTCTGTAATCATAGGTGAAGAGTGTACAGTTCCTGTAAGGAAGCTATGTTATGAGTTCCTGTAAGGAAGCGAATTATCTCTTCTTAGTGCTTGTGGCCGTAGTTGTGGTGGCTTCCTTGGTTGATTTAAGTAGTTTCAGCTCTGGAACGGCCTTTTCTAGATCCTCTATACTCTGGAAGCCGTAGTATGTTTTATCTTTTATAATAAGTGCTGGTAGGTTGTTCTCTACTTTGTTTATAGATATAAGAGTTTTTATTGCTGACATGTCCATGTTGTAATCAAAAGAATATATGCGCAAATCCGGGTATGTTTCTCGCAATCGAGTTAGAACATAACCTTCTCTTTCACAGTCCTCACAGTCATTATTTGTTGAGTAAAAGTATATTATAGACAGCGGGTTTCTTTTACATTTTTCACTGATTCTGTTCATCAGTAAGTAGTCTTTAATTTCTAGTAGGGAATAGTACTTTTTTAGAGTCTGTACTTCAGGATCATTCACGCCTCTCTGGCTTTCTGTGTATGAAAGTCTTTCTTCTAGATTGGCCAGTTCTGTTGATAGAGTTCCTGTGCCTATGTCCTTACACAATGATTCCTCCAGAAGAGAGAACTGAGTTTCAGAAGATAGGATGTCGATGGATATTTTGTCTTGTATGTTTCTAATCTCATCTATTCTTTTTTGACTAAAGTAGTTACTCAAAAAGATAGCGGTTGAAAAAATAATCGCTGTTATGACGAAAGAGTATAGATATTTTCTTGAGCTGATTTTTCTAGGTTCCATAGGTTTTATCTCCAACTAGCTTTAACGCCGAATATGGCGTTGTACGCGGCCTTCCCAATCCAGAGAGGCGCTATAAACATATACAATGTCATGAAAAAAATCAAATCTAGCCCTAAAACTATTTTACCCTCAGACATTTTTTTAGATATGAGAATCATGGTTAAGGTTCCCAGAGTTGTAACGAGCCCGATGATAGCTATGAGCTCTGTGTTTATGTAAAACCAATCAAAGTTAAAACTAATCCAATGCGGATTCCATCCAATAGTTTGTATTTCTAGGTATTTATTTATTACTGACCGTATGACACCAATAACAGCTAAGGTGGTGACACTGATAATAGATATAACTGAAATTGCGGCCATGGGTAGTATGAACACACCCAGGTTACCATATTTTCTTTTAAAGAACATATCACGATAATCCTCTGCGTTTTTGATAAAACCATATGACCATCTGACGCGTTGTTTTAGAAGTTTACGTAGCGTGTCTGGAGGAACAGTGTATACCATGGCATTGTGAGCATGGGCTATTTTGTAGCCATTCTTTTGCATGCGTAGAGCTATTTCGATGTCTTCTGTGTTGTGGGCATGTCTGTAACCACCAAGCTTTTTAAAAACATTTGTACGGAATATAGAAAAAGGACCAGGGGTTATATATACAGCTTGCATGTAGTGGAACATTTTTCGTGTAAATATACCAAATCCATATTCAACTTTCTGTAGTAGTTGAAGAGGACCTTTTGGTTGCCAAAGCTTTACTGACGGAGCCACGGCCATGATCTCTTTGTTTTCAAATTGCATGATAATGTGTTTTAAGGCGTCTTTGTGTACATAAGAATCAGCATCAAGACAACCGACCAAGTCACTAGAAAGCTTTGAGATACCAAAATTAAGCGCAGTGTACTTACCTCCATTGGGTTTCGTATAAACATCTATTTGTGGGTTGTTTTTAAATTTCTGTATTCTCTCCCAAGTTTTATCTGTAGAGCCATCATCTACTATCATTATTTTGAGTTTATTTCTGGGATAGTCCAAGGAAAGTAATGAGTATATTGTTTTTGATACTGTATTTTCCTCGTTCCAGCATGGGACAATGATTGTAACTGTTGGATATTTTTTGGGCCCCTTGGCAAGTAGATTGGCTTCCTCTGCTATATCCATTCTGTTTTCAAAGTAGGTGATTAGTAAAAAAACTTCAAAGTTAAGCGAGAGAAATAGAAAAACATATGCTATTGAGTTTGTGATATCAAACATTGCGTATTTAATTAGCGTACTGTAGCACCATATACTCTAGAAGTTTCATTTTCTAGTTTCTTGTGTAGAGAATCCACTTCCTCCGATAGTAGAGTTCTTTCTGTTGACCGGTAGGTGATGCGATATGCGTAACTTATCATATCTTTACCAAACTTTTCAACATTCTCATATTTATCTAGTAGGGATACTTCCTCGATCAGATTCGGTGCTGTTTCACGAACAAGATCAAAATAATCGTTTACCACGAAGTCGTTTTTAACCACAAAGGAAATATCTCGAACAATTGGTGGATATTTACTTACCTCGACAAACTTATTGCCAAGTTTTAGTTGTTTTTTTACTCTCTCGTCGTCTGACCAGAGTAGTCTGATGTCTGGGAGCTCCATGCTGATTATCGCTAATCTCTCCAGACCAAATCCGAAAGCCCAACCATTGTATTTTGTGGAATCAACTCCTAGTTTTTCCAAAACACCTGGTTGAACAACACCGGCACCAAGCACCTCTATCCATTTACCGTCTTTGTCTATTTCCATCTCTATGCTTTGGTTGGTGTAGGGGAATGTGTCATCATTGAACCTGAATTTTATATTTTGTCCAAAAACAGATTTAGCTATTTCTTCCAAAACATTACGCAAGTCTTCCTGTGTAATAACATGATCTTCTGTTTTACATAAATACAAACCATCAATCTGATGGAATATGTTCATGTGGTTTCTATCTATCTCGTCTTTACGGTAAACTTTGCCATGAGAGAGTACTCCAATAGGAACGCCCTGGTCTATTTTTTCTCTGATCTCTTTCAAAGCAAGGTAGTAGTACCACATTACTGTACAATGTGTTCTCAAAATATTTTTGTCGTCTACATAATATGTGTCGGACTTGCTTCTTGCAGGATGGTTTGCTGGGAAGTTGAATAAATCAAAAGTGATTTCTGCGGTAACCACTTCCGGGACTTTTATTAAGTCAAAATTCTTTAATATAGGAATATTAGTTACTCTGTCTATCATTTCATAAAGAGGGCTTTCTCCTGTTCTAGAAAGGTCTTTCATGGCCAAATATTGCTTCATTCTTAGAGCCTCAGTGTCAGTTCTAGAGAAAAGACCCTCCAACAATTTTTCTTGTGTGTCTAGGGGGGTTTCGAAGTTATTGCGAGAAAGTGACGGGTCGTTATATAGTTTATCCATAGTATTTGTCATAATCCCTAGTGTATTGGAAAATGACTAAAAATTCAAGTAAAACACCAAAAAAGCACTAGCATTTAGTTGGGCTTTTTGCTATAATAGACTACGCATGACGAAGGAAAAAACACTGAAAAAGGCAGGTAAAAAAGACAGTTACGGGGCCGATGCAATCACTATTCTAGAGGGCCTAGAGCCCGTCAGAAAGCGTCCAGGTATGTACATTGGTACTACCGGAATCGATGGTCTTCATCACCTTATAACGGAAATTTTTGATAACTCTCGCGATGAAGCGATGGGTGGTTTTGCTGACCATATAGAGGTGACTCTACTACCGGGAAACAGAGTACGCGTAGTGGACAATGGACGAGGTATACCTGTTGATATTCATAAACAAACAAAAGTCTCCGCGCTTGAGACAATCATGACCACTCTTCACGCCGGAGGTAAATTCGGAGGTGAGGACGGGGGGTACAAAGTTTCCGGTGGTCTACACGGTGTGGGTGCATCCGTTGTTAACGCCCTTTCTATTTATTGTAAAGTTGTAGTTCACAAAGATGGTGGTATTTATATGCAGGAGTACTCTCAAGGCAAGAGAAAAGCATTGGTAAAGAAAATCGGAAGTACAAAAGAAAAAGGAACTATTGTGGTTTTTGAACCAGATCCAGCTATTTTTCCTATAATAGAATTTAGTGCAGACAGAGTTGTGGATCACTTGAGACAACAGGCATATCTAGTGAAGGGACTTAGAATTACTGTAAATGATGCAAGTAAATATGAAGGCAAAATAAAAGAAGACGAAGCTTTCTATTTGAGTGACTTGGAACTGGAGATTCCATCTATGTCTTTTTATTTTGAAGGAGGTCTTCTATCGCTAGTCAGATTTTACAACAGCATACAAAAACCAATTCACAAAAATGTTTTCTATATAGAAAAGAAAACAAATGAATACGAGTCCGTAGAGGTCTCACTCCAGTACGTGGATGATATTTCTTGTAGACTCTTAGCATTTGCAAACAACATAAACACTCCAGAGGGTGGTACTCACGTTACCGGTTTTAAAACAGCTTTGACTAGAACTTTGAATAATTACGGTAGAAAAAATAATTTAATTAAGGAGACAGAAGACAATTTTACAGGTGACGATGTTTTGGAAGGACTAACAGCGGTAGTTTCAGTAAAACTACGAGAAATTCAGTTTGAGGGCCAGACAAAAGCAAAACTAGGTTCTGTTGAAGCACAAAGCTCTGTAAACACGGTTTTCTCAGAGGCCTTTACTTATTTCCTTGAAGAAAATCCAGATGATGCAAAAGCAATAATAAACAAAGTGGTGCTGGCTCTAAAGGCTCGCAAGGCAGCCAAGGCTGCAAAGGATTCAGTTCTTCGCAAGGGTGCTTTGGAGGGAATGACGCTTCCAGGAAAACTTGCAGATTGCCAAAGTAAGAGCGCCGAAGACTCAGAATTGTTTATTGTGGAGGGAGATTCTGCGGGTGGTACAGCTAAATCAGGACGAGACAGAAGGACACAGGCCATACTTCCTCTTCGTGGAAAGATTTTAAATATTGAGAGAGCGAGACTCGATAGACTACTTGAATCAGAGCAAATCAGAAACCTTGTTATTGCTTTGGGTACTGCAATTGGAGATACGTTTGATGTCTTGAAGCTCAGATATCATAAAATAATTATAGCGACAGATGCCGATGTTGACGGTGCCCATATTCGTACTCTTATTTTAACATTGTTATATAGATATTTTAGACCTCTTATAGACGGTGGATTCATATACATAGCTCAACCACCACTTTATAAAATAAAGAAAGGTAAGGAAATATTCTATGCTTATTCTGATGATGATAAAGCGAAAATCGTTGGCAAAGAGATAGTTGAGGAAATATCCGAAGTTGAAGAAGCAGTGCCAGAAGGTGAAGAAGTAGAAGAAGAAGAGGATGTGGATTCCGCCGGAGGCAATAAAAAAGGTAAGAAGGATGATAAGGCAAAATCTACAAAAATACACATTCAGCGTTACAAAGGTCTTGGAGAAATGAACTCAGAAGAACTATGGGAGACAACAATGGATCCCGCAAGAAGAATTCTAAAACAAGTGACAATAGATGATACAGTGGCTGCAGATAAGGTGTTTGATGTGCTCATGGGTACCGACGTACCGTCGAGGAAATCCTTTATTCAATCGAACGCTACAAAAGCAAATCTAGATATTTAAAAAACACCCATCTGGGTGTTTTTTAAATATCTAGATTATTTTTCTGATTCAGGTTCGGGTTTTGGTTCTGTGTGGTGCATGTGATGTACCTCGGGTCTCTGTGGAACAACAAGTGCTGCAATAATGTATCCGATAATCGCAGGTAATAGGGCAGTCATAACTGCTATCAAGATATAGAGAAGTCTTAAAATAGTTGGATCTATATCAAAATATTCTCCAATTCCACCGATGACACCCGAAAAAATTTTATCATCTTTACTTTTGTATAGTCTTTTTTTCATTATTTTTTATTAGTTATTTCTTCTAATAATTTTGAAACAAGTTCTTCTTTTGAAATCTGACCAAGCTGTCCATTGTCCCTTGATTCTAGAGTAACCTTGTCTACTTCTATCTCTTTGTCGCCAATAACTATCCAGTAAGGCATTTTTTGATTTTTAGCATCTCTGACTTTTCCTCCTAGGTTTGAATCCTCATCATCAAATTCAGCTCTGATGTCTTTTTCAATTAGCATATCGTACACCTTTTTTGCGTATTCATTGTGGTTCATTCTTACTGGAATCACTTTGACTTGTACTGGAGAAAGCCAGAGAGGGAAGTTTCCTGCATAGTGTTCAATCATGACACCCATAAATCTTTCTAGTGATCCAGAAATAGCGCGGTGTATAACTACAGGTCTTTCTTGCTCACCTTTTTCATTTGTGAAAGATAGGTTGAATTTTTCTGGTAAATTGAAATCACATTGGATAGTTGAAAGTTGCCACTCACGGCCTATGGCGTCTTTGAACATGAAATCCAGTTTTGGTCCGTAGAAAGCAGCTTCGTCTCTACCTATTTTATAATTCAAATTGTTTTCTTTGGCTGCTTTTTCCAATGCACTTTCTGCTTTTTCCCACACATCGTCATCTCCTAGATATTTACTTTTATCATCTCCTCTGACAGATAGCCTTACCCAATAACCATCCATCATTCCCATGGTTGTAAAGAATTCTTTTATTATTTCTACAATAGTACTTACTTCTTGACCTATTTGAGAAACTCTACAGAATAAGTGGCCGTCGTCCTGAGTTATAGATCTAACTCGAGTAAGTCCAGAAAGTTGGCCGGCTTTTTCATATCTGTAAACAGTTGCAGGTTCAAAATATCTTACAGGCATATCACGATAGGAGAACTGGTTGTCTGCAAAGATTTGCATGTGGTGAGGGCAGTTCATGGGTTTCATGAAGAAGTCTTCTTCTCCTCCCTTAACACGAAATAGTTCTTCTCCAAATTTGGCTGCATGTCCGGACGTTTCGTATAAGTCTTTTTTTGCTAGATGTGGAGACCAAATTCTTTGGTAGCCCTTGTTTTTGTGTAGTTTCCACAAATAATCTTCTATTTCTTCCCTTATTATCATTCCATTTGGTTGAAGTAGGGGTAGGCCTGGTCCTACTAATTCGGATATTGTGAAGAGTTTTAATTCTTTGCCGATTTTTCGATGGTCTCTTTTTTTGGCTTCTTCTTGTTGTAGTAAATATGCATCCAAATCCTCTTTTGTTTCAAAAGCTAGGCCGTAAATACGAGTTAGCATTTTATTTTTTTCATCTCCTCTCCAGTAGGCACCAGCAACCCTGTCTAGTTTCCAGGAATCCATAGGTATAACACCCATATCATCCACATGTCCTCCACGACAAAGGTCAACGAAGTCACCAGACTTGTATGTTGTTATTTGCTCTCCCTTTTCTTTTATACCTTCTATGAGTTCAAGTTTGTATGGGTTACCGGCAAAAATCTTTTTGGCCTCCTCATGGGAAACATCTGTTCCGACAAAACCCTGCCAAGCTTTGGCGTGTTTTCGCATCACTTTTTCTATTTTCTCAAAGTCTTTTTCTGATACAGGCGATTTGAATTCAAAGTCATAATAGAAGCCTGTATCAATAGAAGGTCCTAGTGTGACTAGAGTGTCTGGGTATAATTCTAATATGGCTGAGGCCAATAAATGGGCAAGTGAGTGACGTGCCTTGTCTAATTTGTCGTTTGTCATAATTCTTATAGCATATCACTATTTATATATTTTTGTATATTTGGTTATATTGACGATATGCACAATATCTAGTATAAATCTGTTTAGGAAAGGTAATGAAGCCAGCTCGTCCCGAGCCAGCCATTACCTTAAAAGGAGGCCACCCATGCCGGGTAGCTTACTGTCAGAGATGACCGCGTCGGAAGTGAATTCTACAATCCAGATCCTGTCGGACCACGGGGTCACTGCGGATGAACTGAAATTCTTCCGCAGGTATCGCAAGGGTTTTGCACGTGGCTTGGCCCAAGCGATCAAGCACGGGTATCAGCTGTGTGTGGACGCATGCGGGTCGGACGAGGCGAAGGCGGTCACAGCCGTGCACCAGATCGAGGACGTGGAGATTCTCAAGTTGGCGTACGATAGTTCTCCCTGGCCCCCGGTTTGGGTCGCCGTCATGGAGAAGCTCGTAGACCAGGATGAAATCTACCATCTCATCAGGCTCTGGTCTCGTGAAGGGAGGGAAGAGGCCGCCATTGTGGGTGCGCGAAAACTCTCGTGGCGTTATCTCCACCAACTGCAAAGCGATGACGGCTATCAATGTTCCGAGGCGTTGGTCTGGAGGCGGATGCTAGTCTTCTCGCTGAAGAAAGAGGGGGTAGACATCGAGGCAATCAATGGCAACCGATAGGTAATCTTCGGGTGCCTAAGTTCTTGTTATTCGGGGCTGGTCATTGTGACCAGCCCCTCGTCGTATATTTTTTATTTAAAACATCACCTAAGTTCATCACTACTTTTTCAAGACATTGCACAGTCAATTAGAAAACAACGACGAAATACGCCAGCACGAAGCACTGTTTGAGGAAATTGTACTCAACGACGAGTTTGCGAGAGTGCCAGCATTGAGGAAGATTGTTTTCTTGATTGACGAGCATAGTAAAATCGCACCAGCGATTTATACGTGTCTTGAAAAAGTAGTGATGAACGATTTCACTCCATCAACTTAACTTTATCTATCAAAATACTTTTTCCGGCATTTCTTGTGGAGAATGTACCTTTTATGACGATACAACTTTCAGGGATTAATATATCTTGAAATTCTTCAAAAACTTTTGGAAAGGCTACGGCTTCTATAGAATCAGTAAGGTCTGCAATTTTTAAGAAAATCATCTTATCTCCATTTTTGGTCATGACAGCTCGCACCTCCTCTATTATTCCACCAACAACAATCGGCGTCTTTTCCTTGGCTGTTTCTTTTATTTTTTTGATGTTCGTTTCTTTGTTCTCTAGTTTTTGTTTATAACTATCTAGTGGATGCCCAGAAATATAAAGCCCTAGGAGTTCCTTTTCCCAAACAAGTTGAT
>JAUPVY010000078.1 GCA_030916785.1 Patescibacteria group bacterium | reverse complement strand
GTAATTCTGTTTAGATATGCAATGTTCCAATCTGTTGTTGAAGATGTCAGAGGAATGTTGTATCCAGCTGTTAGTGAGAATACTCCTGTTCCAGAGGTGTATGTTAGACCTGTGGCAGATGATGAGATAGATGCTCTTGCTCTTGAATCCAAGTAGTAGAGACCGGTTCCTTCGGCCACATTTGTTGTAAGGAGACCAAGGGAGGATGTTGCGACTTGCATGTACCCGTTACCCGCGTAGTTGCCAAGTAATACTCCCGCTGCAGATGGAGAAGATATTCCTGTGCCCCCACCTAGTACCGTTAGTGTTCCAGAAATTGTAGGTGTAAATGTTAAGCTTCCCGCAGTAGATGTGATTGTTTGCCCGACAGTTAAACCATTGAAGGTTGTGGTTGTTGTAGAGAATGTAACCGCTGTGGCTGTGGTAGATGAGTATCCAGAACCAAGTGTTGTGATTCCACTCCCCGCCCCAACATCAACACCACAAGAAAATTGGCCGGTAACACTATTCCAAATTAATTTATCATTAAGACCAGAGCAGGAAGTGAGCCCTGCTCCAAAAACATAACCTCCGTTTAGATTTAATCCTTTTGTAATTTCAAGACCTCCGGCAATTGTTGATGTAGCTGTGGTGGATGTTGCGAAGAATGAATCTGAAACAATTTCTCCAGAAACAGCAAGTGGTGCATATGGAGTTGTTGTGCCAATACCAAGTCTCGCATTTGTATTATCCCAAACAAAATTAGCTGAGCCTGCAAATGTCCCTCCGAGATTAAACTGTATTTGTGTGTTTGCTCCACCAGGTGTTCCACTACCACCACCTAGTCCTAGGCAGACACCATTTAACGCAAGACATCCATTTGTGATGTTGAGACCTCCTGCAAATGTAGATGTTGCTGTACCTGTTACAGACAGAGAAGACGCGGACACAGAAGTGTTTGTGATTGAACCTCCTGTAATAGTTGGGTTAGTAATGGTTGTGCCGTTTAGATTATCTATTCTTTGAGATTGTGCGATTTGCTGATAGATATTGTTGATAACCGTGTTTCCTCCAGTTGATAGTTTGGAGAACTCTGACATCATTTTGTTGTTTAGTTGTTCTAGTTTTAGATCTACTTCAGTTTTTGTAATATCAGAAGGAGACACCTTAACCACTGTTCTTTCCACAACATTTGTTGTGTTTACTACTTTGGTAGCTACTGTGGGTGTTGGCGCTGATTCCTTTACAGTCACAACACTTGGGGCTACTAATTGTATTGTTGAGAAGAAGTTTGAGGTGGGTGCACTAACCTCCTTTCTCTTGAACCAACTACTTACTTCTCTGTACACTGCTACTCCCGCCCTATCAACTGGGTTAAGTGAGGAGATGGCAGAAGCTGTCAGAGAATTTATTTTTGTGAAAGATGTTTTTTGAGACACACCCTCTGTTGAATCAGAGACAAAAGCAAAAACCGTGTCTTGTGTTTTGGATACCAACTCAACAGCTTTGGTTGAACTTTTTTCTACGAACACCACCTCTCTTTTTGAAAAATGATTCGTGCTGTTTACAACATAGAGAGCGGGGTTGTTGAAAATCTCTATCGCCTCTCGTTTTACCAAAGAAGATCCCTTGATTATTTTTTCACCAAGATCAATATATTTTCTACCCAAAACCTCTCCGTAAAAACTGGTTACATCATCGATTGCTTGGTACACATCCCGAGGAACAGAAGTGATTGTTTGGGCAGCATTGAGGAGTGTGATATTTCCGAAAAAAGCTCGTCCAAAAATAAACAAAATTAGGGCCGCCAAAAAGACAACTTTTTTGGGAACTATTTTACCCAAAAACAATTCTGTTTTAACGGGTTTAATTACAGCAAAGTTTAAGTCAGTGGTTTCCCCCTCCTCTAATCCCATCTCGTTTGAGGAGTCTGATTCTACGGCTTTCAAAAAGGATATCTCGTCTGACCGAGATGCCTCTAGTGTAAAAGTTTTTTTATGATTTAGTATTGATTCTTCGGAAACATACCACGCACGACCAACTCTTTTTGCATCGATTTTATTACCCCTGCAAAGTTGCCCAACATAGTCGTTTGAATAGCCAGAAATAGCAGCTGCTTTTTTTGTTGAAATGTATTTTTTATTTTCAAAAAATAGTTCGGAACTCATCAATAAAATTATACCGCTTGGTTTTTCACAAAAATAGCAAAATTATGTGGATAAACAAAAATCATTTTTACTTAAAACACGGCCTATTCTATAAATATTTTTCTGGTTTTATTTTTTATGTTTTTAACAAAAAAATTCAATTCTCTCCCCGTTATCATCTCGTCTATTTTTTAGCACACGCACCACGATCAGGATTTGAAATAAAAAGATTCAATGCTTTCTCTGTCCCCCACACAAAACAACAAACAAAAATTTTATTGAAACCCAAAGAAGCACGAAGTTATCAACAACCAAGGTTGATAACTGATAATAAACTTTATATAATTGATATTAACCTTTAGTAAACTTTATCAAAGTACAAATTATGGCAAATCAATATATAACTATAAAACAAGCCTCAAAAATTTTAGGGGTCTCAACTCTCACGTTGCGCAATTGGGACAAGAATGGCAAACTCAAAGCCTTCCGTCACCCCATGAACAACTACCGAGTTTATAAAATAGAAGACCTTGAAACTGTTATCCAGGAGATAGAAGTAGGAACGGGACTTCGAAAAAGTTCCAAAAAAGAGGTCAGAAAACTCATAGTTAGGCATCTTGAAAACGAGTAACACAAAACAAAAAACCACCTTGTCAACAGGTGGTTTTTTGTTTATTTTAGTTTTACTTATAAACTAATTTTGATTACCTAAAATCTGAAGTATTATTTTTTTAAGAATTTCTGGATTAACACTTCCTTTTGTTTCCTTCATCCCCTGCCCTATGAAAAACTGGAGTA
>JAUPVY010000077.1 GCA_030916785.1 Patescibacteria group bacterium | reverse complement strand
TTTTTGACACAGAAACCCTATCACCCTCTTTTGGGTTATCCACCTGAGACAATGATTTCTTTTCTACTTTGAGATAATTTAAATCGTCTTCTGCTACCCAGCCTTCCGTTCCATCATCGAAACGCACATGCCAATATTTTTCACCATCCTTTATAATAGGGCCTTCTAATATAGTAGCTTTTGAACCAGCTGGTTTCGTAGCTATCTGATTAACTCCTGGCTCAGCATACACAACCGTACTTTTATTTGTTTCTACCTTACCGCCAATAAGACTCGGTGCTTTTGAGAGAGAAATAGTTTTCTGTGTACTACTAAGCCATGATCCTCCAGAACTACCGCCAAAACCCAAAGAGCCGAGAAAACCTACCAGTCCATTTATTAGATACAAGAGAACTAGTAGTGACATTATCATCCACACTACTTCTACAAACGGATCGCTAGCAGGAGCTGCAGCTGGTTTGTCCGCCGGTTTTCCTTCTGGTTTTTTTTCGTCTGCCATGGTAATAGTATACAGCAGCTAGTATTTAGTATCTAGGGAATTTCGAGTTTCTATTTAGTTTCAAATTTTTTACCTATTTCAAAAAGTCTGTCTTCACAATCATGCGGTGCCACTATCTGTAGTCCCAAAGGCAGAGAAACTCCATCCTCTTCCACAAAACCGCTTGGTATAGAAATAGCTGGTATTCCCACTATGTTTGCAGGAACAGTAAAAATATCCTCCAGGTACATTGCCAAAGGATCATTTACTCTCTCACCTATTTTAAACGCAGGTCCTGGTGTAGTCGGAGTAATAATAGCATCAACTTCAGAAAAGGCTTTTGTAAAATCTTCAGCTATTTTCTGACGAAGCATAATAGCTTTGTTGTAGTAAGCGTCGTGATAACCAGCGGACAAAACATACGTACCTATAAGTATTCTCCTTCTAACTTCCTTACCAAAACCCTGACCTCTTGTTTTTAGGTAGTCCCCTAGTAAATCCTTGCCGTCTATATGTAGTCCATATTTAACCCCATCAAAACGGGCAAGGTTGGATGAAACTTCTGCCGGCATCAAAATATAATAAACAGCAAGAGAATATGAAATGTTTGGTAATTTTATATCTCTAATTTCATAACCTAGACTTTTTAGTTTTTCCACTGATTCTTTAAAGTTACTGAGAACCTCTTCCTTGATACCGCCATTTTCTAAAATATGATAAGGCACGCCTAAGACTTTAGGACTCTTTGGGTTTTTATTTTTCAAATCATGAGTAGTACTATCAAAACTATCAAGACCACTTATGGTATTAAATATTATTTCAGAGTCTGTAATGGTTTTTGTAATAGGACCTATAACATCAAGAGAAGAACCCATGGCCATGAGTCCGTGCCGTGACACACTACCGTATGTAGGCTTTAGCCCAACAAGTCCACAAAACGATGCTGGCTCTCTAATAGAACCTCCTGTATCCGATCCAAGAGAAGCTAAAGCACCATCCATGGCCACAGCCGCCACCGAACCACCAGAAGAACCCCCCGGAACTCGTCTTGTATCTAGTGGATTTTTTGTCACACCAAACGCTGAATTTTCTGTAGAACTTCCCATGGCAAACTCATCCATGTTTGTACGGCCAATCAAAACTGCACCAGCCTCTTTAAGTTTTTTAATAACAGTCGCATCATAAGGAGCCACATATCCTGCCAAAATTTTCGAACCAGATGTCGCATGTTTTCCCTTGAACAAAAGGTTGTCTTTAATAGCCATCGGTATTCCAGATAGTGGAGAATGAAAACCTTTTTTATCCACCTCATCTGCCTGACTTAAAGCATCATCATAAACCTCTAAATAAGCATTTATTTCTCCATTTTTAACTGAAATTTGATCTAGATAAGCCTGTGTTAGCTCCCTTGCTGTAAAATCCTTGTTGCGGAGACCTTTGCCGGCATCTACTATTGTAAGTTTGTGAAGGTCTATCATAGAATTTTTTTAACTTTAAAATATTTTCCTTCTCTAGAAGGAGCGTTGTTCAAAAGGTCTTCTGAATATTCTCCTGGTTTATTGGTAGGAACATCTTCACGCATAACATTGTGAAGTTCTGGAACCTTTTTTTCTATGTCTCCTAATGCATCTTTGGTTTGCCCGATATAAGACAATATAGAATCCATTTCAGAAGTTAGGCTTTCAGCCTCTGATTCTGGTATTTCTATGCGAGCCAAGTCTGCTAGATTTTTTATATCTTCTTTTGTAACCATGTTTTTGATAATAACATATTTAGAGCAAAGCCAAAAACTCCTTCTCGGATATTATTTTGACACCTAATTCTTCTGCTTTTTCTGCCTTACTACCAGAATTCTCCCCCGCCACGACATAATCCGTCTTTTTTGAAACACTTTCCGAAACAATAGCACCAAGCTGTCTCAACTTTTCTTTTGCTTCGTCTCTTGGCATGGAAATAGTACCGGTCAAAACAAAAGTTTTACCAGATATAGAAGTATTTTTCTTTGGTGCTTCTATTTTTTCTACCACAACATAATTTAGGAGATTATTTATTATTTTTTGATTTTCTTTTGATTTAAAAAATTCAACAATAGAATCCGCTACTATTGGCCCCACACCTTCTACTCTTTCTAAATCCTCTTTTCTAGCCTTTTCCAAATTTCTGATATCATGAAAATTCTGGGCCAAAAGATGTGCCGTCTCTTCTCCCACCTGGGGTATTGATAATCCTATAATAAATCTTGGAAGTGTAACTTTTTTTGCTTTTAAAATGGCCTGAAGTAAATTGTCCACCGACTTCTCTGCAAACCTAGGAAGAGACAACAAATCACCCTTCTCTAGTGTGAAAATATCTGAAAATTCTACAATTAAACTATTCTCCAGGAGCACGTCTATAACCTTTGGCCCCAAATCCGTAATATCAAAAGACTTTTTAGATACAAAATGATGAAACTT
>JAUPVY010000007.1 GCA_030916785.1 Patescibacteria group bacterium | reverse complement strand
TCAACATCAACACCTTGTGTTTTAAATGTAGCAATAGAATTAGCTAATTGTGTTTCATAATTAGTTTTTGGAATAACTACCCCGTTCACAGTAGCTACACTTTCTACTACTGCAGGAGGAGTCTCTGTCTTGTCTCCACCTCTAAACACAAAGTAACCTGCTAATGCCAACACCACAACCGCCACCACCATAGAAACAATTTTGTTTGTATTCATATTATAATATTTACTAGCTAATAAATTCGTCTCTTTTGATTAGATTAGAATACCGAATATTTTAACATACTCATTTTTTCATCACAAGGACAGGAGGTGCATTACTTATGTTTAAGGTTTATATAAAACGAAAGGGCCTAGCGTTGACAACGCCGGGCCCCTATGGGGATGGATGTGGTGTTAGTTACTGCCCAAGAGGCAGTCGAACCCTTCGCACGAAGGCGACCAGGGGCACTTCTTTCTCTTGTACACAGGACACCTCGTACCTTCGTGAGCTGCCCTACGCAACTCTTCCGTAGAGAGCACTGCCCCGTAGTGCACCGACCTCAGGTGCTTCTCGGGAATCATGCCCTCGAATTGCGCGAGCTCTTGCCTGACCTCGATCTCTGTGCTGAGACTTGCCCTTTGATGCATAACACCCTCCATCCGTGGCTTGGGAACTACAGCCTTTAATGGTAAACCTGTAACAGGTGTATGTCAACATCTTTAAGACAAATTAAAACACCACCGAGAGGATGATGTTTTAATTCTAGAAAAACCAGAAAGATTCACAAAAATTGTGAAAGTGATTTGATTGTCCTGATTATGAAAGGTGTTTTGAAACGAGTTTTGTCATTTCAAACATATTTACAACTGATTTACCTCCAAAAACTTTCTTCAAATTTTCATCTGCATTAATGTTTCTCTTGTTTTTTGGATCCTGAAGATTATTTTTCTTTATATATACCCATATCTTTTTTACAACTTCAGATCTAGGCATAGGACCATTACCAACAACTGCAGCTAGATCATCACTAACAGACATTGGTTTCATAAATGCAGAGTTTGCTTTTTGTACCATATTTTTATCAATAAATATTAATACCTTATATTATATAACATTTAGTTTAGATAGTAAACTAATTTAGGAAAAACAGATACAATCCCACCATTATGGCCAGAAGACCATAGACCCCAAATAGACTCTTAAATCTTCTAATTATTCCCTCATGAAAGATCTGTGGAGCAAAAATATAAACCAAACCCTTTAACATCACCACCCAAGCAAGCAGTGTGACTAGTGATCTCCATGTCCCATCCCAGATATTGTACTGAATAAGATACATTGAAGACAGGAATATCAAGATAATGCCTGTCAAATAAACTGTGGCTGGATGATCAAAGAAATCTTTTAATAAATGTGGGATGGTTTTTCCTTTAAAAATAAAAAACAAACCACTGACCACCAAATAGATGCCTAATATTTTTACAGCTATAATAGTGTAATCCATAGCAAAAATAAAATTACTTATAATATATTATTATAACACCACAAAAAATATTTATTGTACTAGTTCTCCACCTTCCTCTTGCCAGTGTATGATACCTCCAATATTTATAGCGTTACTGAAACCTAGTTGTTTCAATGCTGTTACTGCCTGACCGGCTCTACTACCAGACCTACAATAAACATAGATCGGCATGTCTTTGGGTAAGTCTTTTGTTGTTTCTGCATTTATATTACCGAGTGATATGAGTTTGGCACCCGCAATATGGCCCAGATCCCACTCATTCACCTCTCTAACATCAAGGAGAAACACTTCATTACTCTCAACTTGTTTTTTTATTTGCTCTAGATTCATTTTTGTATTAATTTGGTTATCCGTGTTTTTAATATCACACTCTGCCCCACTACACCTAGAGGCATACCCACCATATACAATCAAACCACCTGCAATGAGAATACTTATAAAAATGTATCTGTTCATAATTTTTGATTATTACCACCTATTCCAAATAATATTTTTAATCTGTTTTTATTTTTACTTTTTAACTCAATGCCATTTTTTGTTGATAAAACAAAAACTTTCTTAAAAATCCAAAACCTACTTCTGCATAAACTTTTTCCATAATCACATTATAACATGTATGAAAAAACCGGCACGCCTGTCGAGGGCGGCCGGTTTTGTCTCTACTGCGGAAGATTGAATCCCGCGGTGAGTGACTGTCTGCTACTAGCGAGAACAGTCTGAATGGTCTCAAAGAACACGAGGAGCGTATTCTCGAGTCCCATAAACACCTTCGGGACCAGGAACTTGAGCATGACAATAGTCAAACCAAGTCCCACAACCCTTAATATTTTCATGTTATTAATGATTGAGAGAGACTTGGGTATTGTGTGGACGAGACACAATACGCTGACTAATTGTCAGGCTGCCCCCCTCTTCCCTTTTGACCAATTTTTTTGATCAGAAAAGAAGAAAAGAGGTTCCAAAACATTTTTTCAAATAACTTACCTACAGGAATATTATAACATATGGTGAATAAAAAAAGAAGGGTCCCAAGCGAAAGGAATTTCGCTTGGGACCCTGAAGTGGGACTTCGTCGTATTGCCTAGGCAGCGACCAGAGCACAGCCGAACTTCGGTGTGCTCAACATCTCACAGAGCTTCGGAGTGAAGTTGTACGACCCACTGCTCGTCATACCAATCGAAGCCGAGGCACCGAAGGAGGACAGTGGACCTCTGCCCTGTAGCATCGAGCCCATCAAACCCTTGTTAGCGTCGCGAGTCTGCGGGTTATTGTAGAAATCCACCGCAAGCTCCACGACCATCGAGAAGAAGAAACCGTACTCCTCCTTCGTAAGCTCGATGTTCGCGTTGTTGCGCTTCACCGTGAGCTGGAAGATCCGACGGATTTCGTTCTCGTCCGCAGTCGGTTCCATGTTTTCGAGCCTCTCGATCGGAACTCCGAACACGAGGTCGTAGTCGAGCTTCGTGTCGGAGATCTTCACGTAGCCCTTGTAGTGGCTACCGTTGCGAACCTGCTCAATGTGCCGTTCAACCGAGACCTTTGTTGCCATTTGATGCCTCTCTTGTTGGAAACGTACCAGTACGATGAGATCACTCACCGCACAACTTTATTAAGTATAACATATTTTTTATTAAAGTCAAGTAACAAAAAAACCCTCCCCCGACACCAGAGTAAATACTCTGATGTCGGGTTTGGGTCGCGACCTAGGTGGTCAGGTCGGTCAGCTTTTTCAAAAGCTCCTTGGCCGAAGTGACCTGGTCCAGCTTCTTCTGGAGCTCCTCGAGCTGGATCTGGAGCTGGAGGATCTGCTCCTCGAGTGCAGGCCCCCGTGCGATGAACGCCCGAGCCTGGGTGAACGGATCGTCCGAGGCGACAACCGTTGCCACTTCGGGGAGCTGACCGGCCTCCTTCCGCATCTTCTCAGATGCCTTGTACTTGCCGGCCTTCGTCCTCCCCTGCGAGATCACTGCGACGATCCTCCCCGCCTTGACGAGGTTGGCGTTGGAGTGCTTGATGCCGTGAGCCCGCCGGATGTCCCCGAGGACATTCTTTCCGACAAGCCCGCCGTTCTTGTCCGCCTCCTTCATGAAGGCGACGATGAAACCGGCCACATCTTCTTGCATTTTATTCTCCTCCGGTGCAGTCTGCACCTTTTCGGTTGAAACTTCGAGCTTCGGGGTCGGAATGACCACGATAGGCTCGGGAACGACGACGGAAGAAACTTTCTCCTCCGTAACCACAGGAACCAGGTGCCTGACCTGCTGACACGCCGCTTTGAGCACCCTCTTGATGTCACCGTGACTGAGAACTGTCGGATGACAGTCGGTCCGGACACTCAGCCTCTCGAAATCACTGTGCGTGCTTCCGAGCCTGAAAATCCCGAAACCAACCGATGTCCCCAACCTGTCCGGTGTCTTCTCGTAGAAGGTCACCTTACCAGTCTTCTGAACCCTCCTGGTGAACTTGTCGTGGTTGGATTTCATCCAACCCAAAACCGCGACAGCCTTTCCCGTCTCCAGAGTGCCACGCACCCTGTTAATCAAAGCCTCTTCCTGCCTTTCTAATGCTGTCATAAGCAATCCTTTCTTTTTTGTGAAAGTACTTCAAGCAGTGAGATCACTCACCGCACAACCTTGTGAAGTATAGCATATTTTGTTGTAAGAGTCAAGTATACAGAAACCCTTGTCTTCTAAAGCAAAACTACTTGTTGTATAATATTATCTAAATTATTATTTTAATTAACTCAAAATGAAAACAGAAAATGCAACGTTGATGCAACAAGCCAGAGAAGCTCTGGCTGGCAGATGGGGTTTGGCAGTAGGTACCATGTTTGTTTACTCCGTGATCACCATGGCTATCCAAACCATTCCAAAAAGTGGTGGTGTTCTAGGTATTCTAATAGGCGGACCAATGACTCTTGGTCTCATTATTTTTTCATTAGCTCTAGTCAGAAATCAAAATCCAAAACTAGAACAACTGTTTGATGGGTTTGCAAGATTTAGTACAGCTCTAGTAGCGCAGGTTCTGGTTATGGTTTACGTTTTATTGTGGGCTCTGCTTCTCATCGTTCCCGGTATCGTTGCCGCTCTTTCTTACGCTATGACTTTTTATATTCTTGCCGACAATGAATCTATGGGAGCAAAGGAAGCTATGGCTAGAAGTAAAAAAATGATGATGGGTAACAAATGGAAATTTTTCTGTTTAGGACTCCGATTTATTGGTTGGGCATTACTCTCTATTCTTACCCTTGGTATTGGTTTCTTGTGGTTTATCCCCTACCTACAGATCAGTACTACAAAGTTTTATGAGGATTTGAAGAGAGTGGAGGGAGCAGCTAACTAGTATTTCAAAAAACTGCCGAAAGGCAGTTTTTTAGAATAGAAAAATTAATGTTAAAATTAGAATCATGAAAAAATTACATTTTGAAATATTTATAAATGCCAAACCAGAAAAGGTTTGGGACACAGTTATTAATAAAGAGAGTTATGTGGAGTGGACGAGAGTCTTCAGTCCAACCCCCGGCTCAACCTCTACCTATGTTGGTGGGTGGAACAAAGGAGATACTATAAAATTTATCGGCAGTGAAGATGAGAATGGTAAGGAAAACGGTATGTTGTCAGAAATTGCTGAGAGTAGAAAACCGGAATTCATTTCCATAAGACATTTAGGGATGATCAATAATGGTGTTGAAGACACCACAAGCGACCAAGTAAAACCTTGGATTGGAGCACATGAAAATTATACGTTCACCGAGGTAGATGGCGGTACTAAGTTTGAGGTAGATACTGACACTGCAGAAGAATATGAAGAAATGTTTTCCGATGCGTGGCCAAAAGCTTTGGAAAAGTTGAAAGAAGTTGCGGAGAGGTAGGATTGGGGAAAATAGGGTTACTTTATTAAGGTACAAAAATAATCGCTTTCTCGGACGCCTTCTCCTTTGCTGGGCCTATCTGTTCGTGCCAACATGTTCCCATATCCCATCTTATCGGCCACTCAATAATGCAGTTTGCCACAAAACCATAAATAGAATAGACGATAAGAAAAAATATAAATACAACACCGGTAACAACCCATGCGAACTCATCTTCCTTACTCATACTTCTCGGTTTTTTATATTTATATCCGTATCTCATAAAGTAATTTTTATTTTGTATTTATTAATTAAATTCCTTTCTAAAAAATGGCTCTCCTTATAAGCCTCCTGAATTTGTACCATGAGAAGATCGCGCAAGCCATCAATCTTGTCTTGATCAAACTCTTTTCTAAAACTATCGTGAATAAGACTATTTCTAGTATTCTTTATTTTATCAAAAATACGAGTCTCTTTTGGAATAATTTTTCCAGAAACAGCTAATGATTTTACAGCTTCACTAAAACTCCCCTGTTTACTAATGTTTCTTAAGGTCCCTTCAATAATTGAGGCGTGTATAATAACATTCCTATGTGTTGTCTTTAGGTATTCACTCTTAAACTGTTGCAATACCCAATCGTTGTGATGTAAATTTTTTGCCATTGAAACAATCATTTATAATATATTTTTATATGCAGGATAATTGTCTTTTATGATCTTTTTCCATTCAGCCGTTTCATTAGTACCACTCAAATCTGTTTTGTTATATACAAGTAAAACAGACACCAACTGTTTACTTTCATTCCAGGCCACAATACATCTATTGCCAGATCCGTGACGAGATTCTTGAGTACCTGATATTTTAAATTCTGTTTTGCAAATTACAACATCAGCATTTCTGTCTGTGATGTATTCGGCAATACTTTTTAAAAATAAGACATCAATTTTCTCAAATTCTTCAGTTATAGTTCTAAAAGTAAAATCCCAAGCACTTTTATATTTTTTTGCAAAAGTTCTTATGAAATGTCTCTCTGAAAAAGGTTCGAAGACAACTTTGTGTTTAGTAAACTTCATGAGGATCTTCTTGAGTTATTAGAGCATAAGAAACGATCTCCTCATCGTCAGCCATTAAATATGGCAATTGATTATGAGTAAAGTTAACTATTTCAGCAGTTTTTTTATCTTTCCATTTATTATATATTTTTTCCATAAGGGTATTCTCATCATCAGTAATACTCCCCAATTTTTGTTTTTTATTACTATCTGACTCACTTATAACGATCATCTCTTTACCATCATCATTTCTACGATCAATCACGATTTTTCCATCTTCTTCGAGCTCATCTAGTGCCCTGAAATATGCATCCGGCACTGGACCATATTTAATTTTTCTATATTGCATACCACTCATACTTTGTAAGTGATTATAGAACCAAGCAAAATCAGAAAGATATACAAGTTTAGCGAGTTTTGTTTTTTTGACATTTCCACTCAATCTTAAAAAAGACAAAATCATTTGCTTGTATTTCTCATAATTTGGAGATTCCCCACTTTCCACCTCCTCAAAAGATACACCTAAAATACTGGAAAGTTTTTCAAACTCTCCCATAGTCAACTCCCTCTTACCTTGTTCTATGGCAATATATGAGGGTCTAGAAATAGCCAATTTCAAGGCCAAGTCAGATTGAGAGAGACCTCTTTTTAACCTGGCATCTTTAATAAATTTTGAATATTTAGTAATCATACCTCTATTATATGTATGTATGTAAAAAAGTCAAACATGGATGTTGATAAATTTGACAAGGAAACTAAAGGGTACAAAATGAAAAAAGAGAAGTAATTATTTTTTAAATAATTTCCTGTACAATCCCTTGAACAATATCCCCTTCTTCTGGAATAACTGGTTGATGTACAGGATTAGTGCTTTTTGGTAACAATATTCTGCGACCATCTTTTTTGTCGTAATATTTAATTGTGACATTTTCACCCGCAAGTAACGCCACAACCCTATCGCCAGTTTCTCCTTTCTCAGAATAACGACATAAAGCAAGATCTCCATCATTAATACCGGCTTTGTTCATCGAATCTCCGCTAGCTTTAACTATAAAATATTCTGCACCTGGTTTGATTTTATTTTTATCAACCATTATCATTTCCTCTATATTATTTTCTCCCAGAAGTGGTTCACCACAAGGTGCCGAGCCAACCAGTGGAATTTGGATCATCCCTGTACTATATGGTGACAACACTTTAGTTTTTTTAACAAACTCTTCTTTTACTACCGGTTCAATATCTCCAAGTCTACTTTTAAAATATTTTTCTGTTTCTTTATCAGTGAAATACACATAGCACCCTTTCATACCTCTAGTCATAAGAGTTCTGTAAGTATTTTTTATAATTGAATCCGCCTTATTGATTGCAAACTCTGAATTTTGTCTCAATTCTTTCTTGTAACCTTTTAACGATGCGTCTGTTTTCGCACGATTTTCCGGATTTGTAATAATTTTTCCATCTCTTACAACAAAATCATCTCCTACTATAACTCCAACATAATCCAACTCAAGACCTTGGCATGTATGAATACAACCAACCTCATTTACAGATTTTGGGGAAATAATCCAGATATTTCCATCACTAGCAAGATTCCATTTCATACCAAAATTATATTCTGGTATAATAATATCGTTTAAATTTTTATCTTTTTTACTTACCCAATCCCAACAATATCCAGCAACAAGTCTAGCTTTATTATTATTTTTATTTTTATCAAAAATTAAATCTCTTAAATCATTTGGAGAGTCAACAATTTTAAAATCGTAATCTATACCATCTAAAGTATCGTTAGCGGTATCTTCTATACCAAGAATATTATCCAACCAAGATAAGTAACCGTCCGAACCATTACAACGAAACTGTGATTCGAGTTTAAGATTTTGAACTTTTGCACCAATTATATTTGCCCATTTTTCAATTTCCTCCTTTTTTCCAATATCGTGCCACGTCACTTTTTGATCTTCATCAATAAAAAATATTGAGGATTTCGATGCTTCTATTATTTCCTTAATTTGATTTTCACCAAGATTTTTAAACATGCCAGATTTTTCATTAAGCCTGTGTGCTTCATCTACAATTAGACAATCGAAGGTATTTTGTTCACAGTCCATATATGAACCAGAACCAGTAAACATGTTTGATATTTCTGTTTTTTTCAATGTGCCAGTTAGTTTACTCTCAAACACAGCTCTAGGAGCTGCATTTTTTGTAACATATTGCGTATTTAGACCTAACTTTGTTATTTCTACGAGTAAATTAATCGCTACAACAGATTTTCCGGTACCAGGTCCACCTTCTACAATCAAAACATTTTTATTATCTCTACTAGATTTTCTTGCTAGAGATAGAGCGGTTTCGTATACAATTTTTTGATCATCAATCATTACAAACTCTTGATTTCCTTTTATCATGGAAACCATACTATCTGCAAGGTTTTTAGACGGGCGTATTTCACCATTATCGATGCGGTACATTATATTTGTCTTATCTCCATGTTTTATGAACTTAGTGATGAAATTTTGTAACTTATCTTTTTCTCCCTTACAAAAGACGGGAGCTTTTTTTAAATAGTCCTCATAGCACAAATTTTTCACAACATCATTGTCAACATGGTTATGTAAATATGCACATGGCTCTAGTCCAATATTTTCACTATAAACTGTTGCATTAAATCCTAATAATAACGATGAGTAAGACCATGCTTGATATGATGGGTGTAATTCTTCACTTTGTCCTTGTTGAAAACGAGTTAATACGATTGCATCCTTTTCTGTTAGTTGAATATCTGTCCATTGTTTCAATTCAATAATAATAACTTTATCATTACCTTTTTCGTCTTGGCCAGTTATTATAAAATCAATTCTGTTTTTTGTTCTTGGTATCGAATATTCAATAGCTATCCCTGAATCGTTTGGGATAAGTTCATTGTTTATAACATGATACATTGACCCAAGTGAATTTTTCCAAGAAATATATTCATTGTTACCAACATTTTTATTTAATCTTTTCTTTACCGATTCACGTATAATATCTTCAATGCATCCATTTGAAACATCCTCTAAAAATCCTTCCTTTGTAGTTTGGTAAACTATCATGAATTAGAGTTTATTATATTTTGTGTGTTTTCCTTTTGCTTTTTCGACTGGATATTTCTCTTCGTTCTTTTTTATCTTGTTTTCCAAAGCATTCAAAATATCAATATTAAGATCAGCACTCATCAAAAGCACCCAATAAAAAACGTCTGCCAATTCTTCACCGATATCTACCTTGTTTGTCACTATGTATTTTTCCATCTCTTCTTTATTCTTCCATTGAAAATGTTCCATAACTTCTGCCGCCTCTAAAACCAATGAGAGTGCGACATCCTTAGGATTATGAAATTGTTTCCATTCTCTTGCATCTCGGAAAACAATTATTCTTTTTGTTAAATCTTTTATATTTTTCATAAAATTTATTTTAAAAATTGACTCGTCTAAAAGTGAAATTCCTGTGGCTATTTTCCATAACCTTACCACTTTTTTAGGAAAAATTCTATATATGAACCAACAGGGCTCTTCCGCGAGTTTTTTCTCCGTCTCTCATTTTGGTATAATGACCACCTTACAGGAGTTCGACCATTACATGGTCAGTACAGGTTGTCGATATTTTGTTTCTTAAAATCACAAAATATCAGGCAACCTTTTCGAATCCTGACGCAGAGTCCCCCAGACTCTGCTTAAGGTCCACCGGAAAAACAAAAACCGCCCCAACGGCGGTTTAAGTTTTTCTACGGTGGACCTTACAGGATTCGAACCTGCCACCCCCTCATTGCAAATGAGGTGCTCTACCAAATGAGCTAAAGGCCCAATTACATAAACAATAACATACTTACAATTTCGGGTCACAAGTATTTTTCTGGTGAAAAATCTTCTGACCACATCTCGGCTCGTCAGCCTCCGGTCTTGCGAAGTGATAATATCACTTCTCACTCCACCAAATGAGCTAAAGGCCTAATTACATAAATACCAACTAAACTAGATTATCAAACTTTTGTTAAATCTACAAGTAGATAAACCCGAGTAGACTCCCAGATATCACAAAACAGTATTGACTATAAACTCAATTAGTGCTATAATTGTAGGTAGATTACTGTGTCTAAGGAGGACATGAAATATGACTGAAAAACCCGCTATTACACCAGAGTTGAAAGAGGCGGTCTGGTGCACCATGTACTACGACGAACGAAGCTCCCCCCTCATCATCGAGATGCTGACCGGGAAAGTCTTTCCCGTTCCACCTCTTCCACCGACGGAAGAGCAGAGGGCGATGGCGCGAGAGATTGTGGAGGGACTGTTGTTCCTCTACCACAACGCCCTCGACGATGCAGTCCGTGATACCACCGTCCGTGATACCCCGGGTGATGAGATCGACCTCGGGCCGTTCAGCCCGAGCATGATCAACGTCGGCGGGATCTAGTTCCGTCACCCCCCCACCCCGCAACATGAGAAGCCCCGCGCTTCAGACGTGTCGCGGGGTTTTCTCATATTCTAAAATATTTGACTAAATATTGATTTGATTGTACTTTAATATGAGAGGAGGACAACTCACGAATGAAGAAATCCCAGATCTACGAGTACGATCCAAAGTCACACTTGGACCGTCAGTCATGGTTCGAAATCACAGGTCCTGACGGACAGATCTTCGATCCGCCCGGGGAGTTGAAGGTGAGGAACGGCTCCATCATCTTCTTCCGAGCGCACAACGACCAGGCAGGTAGCTACGGAGTCGTGCCAGGCTGGGTTGTGTCAAAACCCAGAAAGGCCCCCGGCAGGAACATGCTCATTGTCAGGGTGATTCCACTCACTCCGGCTGAGAGGAGACGGTACAGGGACAGACTGAGGAAGATCATCCTCACACCCAAGATCCTCTTCTGGTAAACACCCCCGCACACGAGAAGCCTCGCGCTTCAGACATGTCGCGGGGTTTTCTTATATTATAAAATTGACAATAAGCCTGGTCTGACTATTATTACCAGTGGAATGTTGTCCTAGGAGGGACACACGAATGCCACAGATCTCGTTCGAAGAAGCAATGTGGCGGACGCTCTATCATCATCCGATGGCGAGCCCGCGGATCATCATGGAGGCCACGGGAAGGAAGTTCGACACCCCTCCTCCCCTCCCAACACCGGAAGATAAGCGGAGGGCCGAAGAAATCGTGAAGAAAATCCTCATCGCGCACTATTCGGGACTGAATTCACCGACCACCAACGACACCCATGTGTTTTGGGGTCAGTGACACCACAACACCCACCAACGAACCACGGAAAGCTCCCGGTCGATTGGTGGGTTTTCCTTTTATTTTTTATCCACAACGACAGTTTATTAACACATGATATAATTTTATACAGAACACGTTCACCCTCTGCCGGAGGTGCCCTCGTGGGAAACTCAATCAAGTGCCGGAATCCAGATTGTAACAAGGTGTACACCTACACCGGACAGTCGTGTTGCCCCCACTGCGATAGCCCCATCTCAAACTGGACACTGGCAACTCATTTCGACGCCTGGTCCGCACCAAAACAGAAGCCGTACGAGGAAGACAACGTCACCCAGTTCCCCAAGCAAGCCGTCGTCGCGGCGTAGGAGAAGTCGGATTGACCAGTCCCACATGAAAAAGCCCCATGGCTATATCGTACGATGTGGGGCTTTTTCTGTATTATAATTTTTAAACCCACAAACCAGTTTTGTGCACAGCCATATCTATAAGATGATGCAAAAAATCTTTAACCTTTACACCAACTGCCTCAAGAGATTTAGGCAATAAAGATTCTTCTGTAAGTCCAGGCAAAGTATTAACTTCAAGAAAATAAATTCCGCGTCTAGGTGAAACAATAAAATCAGAACGTGAATAATGTCTCAAACCTAATTTATCATGTATCAATTTAGCCACCTTTTCTATTTCTCTTCTTTCTGTTTCTGAAAAATTACCTGGGCATATTTCCCTACTCTCTCCATTATACTTTGAATCATAATCAAATAATTTTCCTGTTGGAGGAATTATTTCAATCACAGGCAACGAGTATGTTTTCTGCCCACGAAAATTATCTATTACTCCGCAAGTCGCTTCCCTACCAACAATATACTCTTCTGTAATAGCTGAACCATGTTCGGACAATACCTTTTCTAGTGCATCTAAAAGATCAGTGTAAGAATCCACTTTGTGTAAACCGAGAGATGACCCACCACAAGCTGGTTTTACTATCATTGGATGTGGAATGGTATT
>JAUPVY010000006.1 GCA_030916785.1 Patescibacteria group bacterium | reverse complement strand
GATTTGTTTGGTATGGTAACAACTGCACAGGATGATATGGGCATCGGGCAATTGTTGGAAAATGCATTACCATATTTTGACTATATTATGCCAATGGTGTACCCATCACATTATCCACCAACATTTCAAGGTTACAAAAATCCCGAGGCATATCCGTATGAAGTTGTGAAGTTTGCTATGCAGTCTGGTGTTAATCGGGCGAAAGTGGCAAGTACAACACCTTTGAAACTACGACCATGGTTGCAGGATTTCGGATTGAAACAAACCTACGGTTCGGCAGAGGTTCGTGCGCAGATAAAAGCAACGTATGATGTTGGATTAGACTCATGGATACTTTGGTCAGCATCAAATAAATACACACGAGGGGCACTTGACTCACAGTAGATTATACGTAACCTTTATTGAGAATAAATTTTTTAAGGACTGCTACAGCAGTCCTTAACCTTATCTACATTACATATTTTGTTAGCATGTTGTATAATAACAAATAATTATGGATCCTAATCGTATTACATATTTTGCTGAGACCGATGCGCGTAATAAAAAAATACGTTTTGGTATTAAACCGAAAGACCGACTCCGCCACACCTACGTCATTGGAAAAACCGGTGTAGGAAAATCCACATTGTTGGAAAATATGGCTATTCAAGATATCCAAAACGGTGAAGGGATGGCTTTTATTGACCCGCACGGCGGGACGGCTGAAAAATTGTTAAGTTATGTTCCCGAGTCACGCATCAAAGATGTGTTGTATTTTGCACCATTTGATATGGAATATCCTGTGTCATTTAATGTGATGGAGGATATTGGTGCAGACAAACGTCATTTGGTAGTTAACGGCCTCATGTCTACATTTGAAAAAATATGGGTAGATGCGTGGTCTGCGCGTATGGCATATATTTTGAACAACACACTACTTGCGCTTTTGGAATACCCCGGCTCAACACTACTTGGGGTTAATCGTATGCTTGCCGACAAGGACTACCGGAAAAAAGTTGTTGATAATGTGAAAGATCCTTCAGTGAAAGCATTTTGGGTGGAAGAATTTGGAAAATACACTGAACGTTTTGCTGCAGAAGCAACACCCGCAATCCAAAACAAAGTCGGTCAATTTACCAGTAATCCGCTTGTCCGAAACCTTATTGGTCAGTCCCGATCAACGTTTGATATTCGTAAGTTTATGGATGAGAAAAAGATTCTTATCATCAACTTATCTAAAGGGAGGGTTGGTGAAGGCAATGCTAACCTCATTGGCTCCATGCTCATTACCAAAATCTACCTTGCTGCCATGTCACGCGCGGATAAAAATGACGCTGAGTTAGCACAACTGCCAAGTTTCTATTTATACGTGGATGAGTTTCAATCATTTGCTAACAAATCATTTGCAGACATTTTGTCTGAGGCCAGAAAATATAAACTATCACTCAATATCGCTCACCAATATATTGAACAAATGGAGGAGGAGGTGAGGGATGCGGTGTTTGGTAACGTTGGTACGATGGTTACATTTCGTGTGGGGGCGTTTGACGCCGAGGTTTTGGAAAAAGAATTTGCACCTGTTTTCACCGCAGAAGATTTAGTTAATCTCGGTTTTGCTCAAGTATATTTGAAATTGATGATTGATGGTGTGTCATCTGCGCCATTTTCTGCCCGCACGATGGGTCCTATTACCAAGCCAGATATTACGTTTGTTGAAGAGATTATTGAGAGTTCTCGAAAACAATTTGCTCGTCCTCGTCAAGAAGTTGAAGAAGAGATTCAGAATTGGCACATGGAGGGGACAGTAAAGGAAGCACGGCCAGAACCTAAAGATGAATACATGGCGCGCCAGTCTAATGGCGGGGGGCGTCCGAACAATGGAGGGGGTAATAATACAAACGGGCAATACAGACCACCAGTACAACAAAATGGTGGGCGTAATGACAGTGGGGACAGGGCGATGAATGGTGACAGAGAAAGGAATGAAAAACGCCCACCATTACCTGTTGAAAATAAACCAGATGCTCACAAAATAGTTTTTGCAAAAGTTGCCGAAGAATTACGACAGAAGGAACAGCAAGCGGTAGATAATACAGCAATTATTGAACAGAAACTAAACACAGCAACACAAACCATAACACCAAAAACTCAGACACCAGTGTCACTTGCAGGGTTGCCCCACAGTCAAGATGCCAAGAAAATTCCAAGCAAGGAAAACTTGTCTAGTCTGAAAGATGCGCTTGCTCATGTTGTCAAAAAAACAGAAGTGACTACGGGCTCAATATCGGTACCAAAACCAAACCCATTAGCGGAAAAATCACCGGAAGCAAAAAAAGAGACAACAGACAGTCAAAGAGAACCAAAAACTGAGCATAAGCCAGTAGAGATTAAAAAAGATCCAGTTGTAAAAAATATACATGAAGTCCCAGAGGATGTGTTACGGGATATTTTGAAAATGGATGATTCTAAGGTAGATTTTATACGTGACGAAAAACAGGCAAATATATCAGAGAGGAAATAACCCATTATGACAAAACGAGCCCTTATTTTTTCTATTGCATATTACCCACATGTGGGTGGTGCGGAGATTGCTGTAAAAGAGATTACAGATCGAGTGTCAGATATAGAATGGCATATGGTTACCTGTGCATTGTCCCCAAATCTTCCTCAACAAGAAAAAATTGGGATGGTTCATGTTCATCGTGTATCATGTCCAAAATATTTATTTCCATTTGTTGCATGGAGATATGCACGTAAATTGCACACTCATACACCGTTTGATTTCACGTGGTCTATCATGGCTGCCTACGCTGGGTTTGCAAATTTATTTTTCAAAATAACACATGTGAATGTGCCCTTTCTGTTGACTCTGCAGGAAGGTGATCCGATTGAATATATCAAACGAAAAGTATGGTTTATCTACCCACTCTTTCGGTTGATTTTTAAGCGTGCTGATAAGGTTCAGGCAATTTCAAAATTTTTAGCATCGTTCGGTCGTGATATGGGACATGACAAACCAATTGAGGTTATTGCCAATGGTGTTGATGTTCCTCTTTTTTCACAACATATTTCTGATGAAGTAAAAAATGTCTTGCGTGTACGTATGTCTAAACAAGAAAATGATGTGTACCTTGTGACTACTTCTCGATTGGTTCGCAAAAATGCAGTTGATGATATTATCAGTGCATTAGCAATCCTACCATCTTTTTTGTCATTGGTAATTATTGGCCAAGGGGAGGAAGGTCAGCGTCTATCAGAACAAGCAGAACAACTTGGGGTTATTGATCGAGTTAAATTTGTTGGGTTTATACCACATGAGGATATTCCCATTTATTTTTCTATTTGTGATATATTTGTACGGCCAAGTCGGTCAGAGGGGTTTGGTAACTCGTTTATAGAGGCCATGGCGGCAGGATTACCGGTTGTTGCAACTCCAGTTGGGGGTATTGTTGATTTTATTGACGATCAGGAAACGGGTGTCTTTTGTTGTCCAGATAACCCAAAAAGTCTTGCCGAGGCGATTATGTCTCTTGTTGATAATCATCAGTTGGTTAAAAAAATAGTAGCGGGGGGGTATGAACGGGTGGTTTCTGAATATAGTTGGGACCATATTGCTCAAAAAATGCGCGACCAAGTTTTTAATACATTATAACCATGAATACAAAACGTATCGTCATTGCAACGGGCATTTATCCTCCAGAGGTTGGAGGACCTGCCCAGTATGCACACGAACTGGCTCGTGTCTGGAGGAATGATGGATATCATGTAGATATAGAAGTATTCAGTCGTTTTAATTATTTACCAACAGGGCTTCGGCACCTTGCATATTTTTTGACAGTATTTATTCCGATATTTCGAGCAGACAGGGTTTTTGTGTTGGATACGTATAGTGCTGCATTGCCTGCAGTTCTTGCATCACGTATTTGTGGTACTCGGGTGGTTATCCGTACAGGAGGAGATTTTTTGTGGGAGTCGTATGTAGAGCGTACAAAAGATATGGTTTTATTGAGGGATTTTTATACAACTTCATTATCTAAACTATCTTTCAAAGAGAAATTAATTCTGACTTTTACTCGATGGACACTATCATCTGTTGATGCGATTATTTGGAGTACACAATGGCAAAGGGATATTTTTATGAAGCCATACA
This sequence comes from Patescibacteria group bacterium, assembly GCA_030916785.1. Classification (GTDB taxonomy): domain Bacteria; phylum Patescibacteriota; class Minisyncoccia; order Phycocordibacterales; family DATDWN01; genus C7867-006. Next base: position 8,602 of record JAUPVY010000006.1, on the reverse strand, counting down.
AACTGGAACACCAGAGGCATTTTATAGTAGAGAATTATTACGGTCCACGACTTGAACCATATGAACCAGTGCAGAAAAATTTTATTGTTGCAACCCGTCCATTGGTACACAAAAATCTACAAATGATTCAGTCTGTGTTTTCCCGTACCTCAATTACAAGTTGTCATGCACATATTGATCAGGGACGTGGAACACATGAAGTTTTTATTGAAAAAATGCGCCACTCGTATGCAGTTATTTTAGTTTCAATAAGTGATATTAGTCCCAATATGATTTTAGAAGCCATTCGTTGTCAAAAACCATTTATTGTAACGAGAGAGACAGGGCTATACGATCGTATTAAAGATATTGCACTATTTGTGGATCCACAAGACCAATCTGATGTGTATAACAAAGTGCTGTGGTTATTAGATCCAGAAAATTATAAAAATCAGGTTCAGAAAATTAAACAGTTCACTTTTGTTCACGACTGGGATGAAATTGCCAAAGAATATATGGAGGTATGTAATAAGATATAAATATGAAAGTTATCTCAATTGGAACAGATAGAAATGTATGTGTTGATGGTAGCGCTGCTCAGCAACGAATGATTGAGTATGCTGAGTCTTTAGGGGAGTTGCATATTATTGTTTTTTCAGAAAAAAAGCACGCGGTTACGGAAAAACATCAAGGTAATTTGCATGTGTACCCAACACAATCATTGTCACGATGGATGTACATATATGACGCATATATGGTTGCTTGTCGGATAATTAAAAAAACAGGATGCACAAAAACAGATTCAATCATAACAACACAGGATCCGTTTGAAACAGGTTTAGTTGGAAGAGTGCTTGCTGTGCGATACGACTTACCACTACAAGTACAGTTGCACACTGATATGTACGTTCCGTATTTTGGCTACATGTTACTTAACCGTATTCGCAGAGTGATTGCTTCATTTGTATTACCTCGTGCAGATGGGATACGAGTAGTCAGTACTATAGTTAAAGATTCTCTCATTGAACATTTTCATAATCGTATTGTAGTACCAGATGTGTTACCGATTTTTGTTGATATTGATCATCTTGTGTCTATAAAATCTGAGACAGATTTGAAAAAAATATTTCCGGGATATTCGCAGTATGTATTACTTGTATCTCGTGTCACAAAAGAAAAAGATATTGAAACACCACTCCGTGCTTTTGTTTCTGTTGTAAAAAAATTCCCAGATGCACTGTGTGTGATTGTCGGTGATGGTGATGATATATCTCGACTGAAACTACTGACACATGAATTCAACATACAAAAAAATGTCATGTTTGTGGGTTGGCAACAGGACCTTTCTCGTTATTATAGTGGGGCTGATGTGTTTGTTAATTCATCATTATATGAAGGATATGCGATGACGTTGGTAGAAGCGGGGGCATTAGGGTGTCCAATTATTACGACCCCTGTTGGCATTGCTCGTGATATATGTGTTGATGGTTATAATTCTTTTGTGTGCCCTGTTGGTGACACAGAGTGTTTTTCTCGTCGTATCGTTGATCTGCTGTCATCACCTGACACAGGGGAGTTGTTCAAAAACCGAATGCGAGATACTATTAAAGGTATACGAACAACAAAGAATATGTATATAGCCACATATATTGAGTTGTTGCGTAATACAATCATCCGATATTCCCAGCGGTATACATAGGTATCCATTATATATGAAGCGTTTTACCCAACATCTTATCGTACGGTTTGTTATATCAGGGGGCACCAGTGCCTTTGTTAATATCGCGATTCTTTCTCTCCTGTATTATGTATTCCATGTGTATTATTTGCTTGCATCTATTATCTCTTTCCTTATTTCATTTGTGGTTAGTCTGGTGTTGCAAAAATTTTGGACATTTCAGGATCGTTCTATGGTTGATGCTCATGTGCAGGCAGGTAAGTATTTGGCAACGTCTCTTGTTGGGTTGGCCATCAATACCGTCATTTTGTATATCTGCGTTGAACATTTTCATTTTTATGTTTTTCTCGGTCAATTGGTTGCGGGAGGAGTGACGGCATGTTGTACATTTTTCTTGTCTCGAAACTACGTTTTCAATAGTACACAGATGGCATTGACACAACCCCTACAACCAAAACCATGAGACTTTTAGTAATCACTCAAAAAATTAATTCAGAAGATTCAGTACTCGGATTTTTCTGTAGATGGATTGATCAACTTTCTACACAAGCAAAGACAATACATGTGATATGTCTTGAAGAAGGGAAGTATTCACCTCCTGACAATGTTTCAGTTTATTCACTGGGGAAAGAACAAGGCGCAAGTAAACTGGAATACATCGTCCATTTTTTCCAGCATTTGTTTACGGTCCGAGGTCAATATGATGCTGTATTTATACACATGAACCAGGAGTATGCATTGCTCGGTGGTTTGTATTGGAAATTGGCAAGAATACCGGTGTATTTGTGGCGTAATCATCCTAAGGGTAATATGCTCACAACCCTGGCTTCGTTGTTGGTTACTAAAACGTTGAGCACATCTACTGATTCATATACTGCCCAGTACGATAAAAATATAATCATGCCCGCAGGTATTGATACACAACTGTTTCGTCCAGTTTCTGGAGTTTTGCGAAACAAAAATTCTGTGTGCATGGTTGGGCGTATCGCTCCAATCAAAAATATTGATATATGTCTGCAAGCAGTTAAATTGTTGATTGATTCAGGGATACAAGTTTCGTTAACTATTGTCGGCTCGCCACTCAAAAAAGATACCCATTATTATAATTCACTTAAAATGTATGTGGTTAACAACAAACTAGAATCATACGTTCGGTTTGTTGATGCTGTTGCGCCAGATACATTACCTGAAATCTACAGCGCTCATGAGATATGTTTGAATCTCACTCCAACTGGATCATTTGATAAAACTATTGTAGAATCAGCGTCTTGTGGGGCGGTACCTTTAGTTACTAATACATCTCTTGAACGGTTTTTACCTGCGTTATGTATGACCGAATTGGAGCCAGAAATTATTGCCCGTAGTATACAAAAAGCGTTAAGCCCCGATGTTCGTTTGAAGATTCAGCAAGAGTTGGCTGTGTTCGCTGAATCCCAGTCACTCCAAAATCTTGTGTCCAAATTAATGACATTATTCACTCATGTACAAGAATAAAAAAGTAAGTGTCGTCATACCAACCTATAACGAAGCCCGTTCCATCCGTGCTGTAATTGATGGTTTTTTTGCAACTGGTGTTGTGGATGAAGTTGTTGTGGTTAATAATAATGCTCTTGGTAACACCACGGAAGAAGTGCAAAAAACGAAAGCCCGAATGGTTGTTGAGACAAAACAAGGATACGGCTACGCTTTGATGCGGGGGATGTCTGAGGCAACAGGTGATTTGATTGTTATGGTTGAGGCAGACGGTACATTTGAGCCGAATGATATTCATAAATTCTTGCTGTACAGTGATGATTTTCCTGTTGTATTGGGTACACGGACATCTCGAGCGGCTATTTGGTCAGGGGCGTTTATGCCGTTTCCGGTACGTTTTGCTAACTGGTTATGGGCTAAGTTTATTGAAGTTTTGTATAATGGTCCGGTGTTGACGGATGTTGGATGTACGTATAAATTAATTAATCGTAAAACATTTGATCATATAAAAAAGTATTTTAAGTTGTCCAAAGGTGACGGGAAATTTTCTCCAGAATTAATTATTTGGTTGATTAAGAAAGAAAAAAAAGTGATAGAGATACCAGTCATGTATAAACCTCGGGTTGGGGTATCGGGATATACAGGTAGTATTTGGAAGGCGGCAAAACTTGGATTCAAAATGTTGCCTGTCATTATTAGGTATAGATTTAGAAATTTATGAAAGATAATTATTATGCATCTCGGTATACATGGAATAAAGATCGTACGACTGTGTGGAAGGAGATAGTTCGGTTTTTAGCAAAATTTATTTCCCAACAGGCAACAGTATTAGATATTGGTGCGGGATATTGTGATTTTATAAATAATGTCACTGCAACCAACAGGATGGCATTGGATTATTCACCAGATTTCATGGAATATGCAGCGGAAGGGGTTAAGACCATCCAGACTCCTGTCACAAACATGGTTGGCGTAGAGAATAACTCTGTTGATGTTGTATTCGCAAGTAATTTGTTTGAACATCTGTCAGATGAGGAGTTAGTACAAACAATGAAAGAGGTAAAGAGGGTATTAAAACAAGGTGGACGACTTATACTGATGCAACCTAATTATCGTCTTGCATACAAAACATATTTTGATGATCCAACACACAAAAAAGTTTTTTCAGATGAGTCATTGAGAGCGTTTTTGGTGAGCCATGGGTTTATGATTGAATTATCAAAACCCCGTTTTCTACCATTTTCTCTTAAATCACGACCGTCACTTATTCCACCGCATCGTCTTATTGTACGAGCATATCTTAATTCGCCAATTAAGCCATTTGCGGGGCAGATGTTATTTGTAAGCAAAAAAATATAATGGAAAAGATAAAAAATTTTTTTACTACACGAGAATGGGCTATAGTTGGGTTGCTTGTTATTGTGTTCGTGGCAATTCGTCTTCCTGGTGTGCATCTTCCATTGCATCAAGACGAATATAAGTGGCCAATGATTGTAAATCCTGCACTTGGTAGTGAAGTATCAATTCCACACCCACCACTTTCTCAGTTTATCTACCGTACTGCAGGGTATATTGTTGGGTTTAATGTTAATTTTAGATTTGTTCCTTTGTTTTTTGGTGCATTAAATTTGGTGTTGCTGTATTATTTTTTGCGAATACGTTTTGGTAAGAGAGTTGCAATAATCGGGGCACTACTTTTTACGTTTTCATATTTTTCAATTCTCGCTTCTCTTATGATTGATACTGATGGGCAGATTATGCCATTCTTTTTGTTACTTTCTCTCATAGGATATCATAAAGCCAGATTGAGTTCTGGTAGGGAAATGTATATTTGGCTTGGGGTCATGACCCTCGCCATGATTTTAGGGTTTTTTATAAAAGTTAGTTTCATTTTGGCTATTGGAGCAATAGTTGCAGATTTTCTTTGGGAGAAAAAGTCCTATATAACAAAAGCAGATTTGATAAAATATCTCGGGTATATTTTGGGTGGAATCATAGGACTTACTCTGCTTCTAGTTATTTCACAGTATGTATTTTCTTTCTTTAGTCTTGAAAAAGCTTTTGTATATTGGAAACATTTTGCAGAGTTGAATAGAAATTGGTTTCAGACCGGCATACAGGTGGTAAAAGCTTTATTCTACACCTCACCATTTTTGATTGGGGTTCCTTTCTTTTTATCACGGAATAATACCAGAGAATTAAAACCATTTTTGTTTTTCATTTTATTCGGAATGGTTTTTTACACCATAATCTTTGATTTTTCTATTGGGGCGTTAGATAGATATTTGCAGTTTTTGATTGTACCTCTATGTGCAATATCTGCTGTTGTTATTGATTCTGTATTAAGATCAGATAATGCTAAAAGAAATAAAGAATATTTGCTGTTGGGGACAGCGGTGTCTCTTGTAATGATTTTGCTTATTTCTATTCCACATTTTGTTCCATCTCTTCACCCTAAATCTGAATGGGTATCTCGAGTGCTGAGTTTGAGGTGGAATTTTCTTTATCCGTTTTCTGGTGGGTCTGGTCCGCTTGGTTTTTATGTTTCGTTTCTATTTATTGGACTTTCTTGGATTATTTCAATCGTCTTGATTGTCATGGGTATTGTAAAACCACATTTGCGAAAAAGGGCACTTCTTATTCTTATCCCAATTGGTTTGGTATATAACGGGATTTTTGCTGAAGAGTATTTATTCGGTAAAATGTATGGTTCAGCACCGAGACTGCTTACCCCAGTCGTTGAATATATAAAGAATAATCCAGAAATACAGTATGTAACCGTATACAATGACAATGGCGGGGCGGAAATACAGGCCATAGGTAAATATCGCAAGAGATTATATACTGATCCTGCTTTTGACATAAATGACAAAATTAAAACCTTGAATACGTACAAGGAATACTATCTTGAAATAAACATACCAAGAATAGATCCAAATAGTATATATAGAAAATATCTTGATTCTTGCAATACAGTGTATAATCAGACAGACAGATATGTTTCTGCCAAGGTTTATGATTGTAGGGGAGTGAAAGATATCACTGAATGATATGAAAGAAATAAAAACAGAAACTCTTATTATAGGTGCTGGACCCGCGGGTCTTTCTTGTGCAATGGAATTGTCTAAGGCAGACAAAGATTTTATTGTTGTAGAAAAAGATAGTATGCCAGGAGGGTTATCAAAAACGTATGTCTTTAAGGAGGATGATGGAAGTGTTTTTTATACTGACAACGGTCCGCACAGATTTTTTTCAAAAAATAAAAACCTTTACGACTTCATAGAAAATTTAATATCGGAGGATTGGATTAAAGTAAAAAGACAAACTCGGCAATATATAGATGGTGTATTTTATGATTATCCAGTAAACGCTTTTCAGGCTTTAAGAAATATCGGTTTTCTGGGTTCTATAAAAATGGGGGCTGATTACTTTTTTGCTAAAATAAAATATGGTCTATTTAAGAGACCTATTAATACATTTCAGGATTATGCGTATGCTAATTTTGGTAAATCTTTAGCTGATTTTAACATTGTAAATTATACAGAAAAAATTTGGGGGATACCTTCTGATCAAATCCACCCAGATTGGGCGATACAAAGAATAAAAGGATTAAACCTTCTCTCTGTATTTATGGGTGCTTTTAGAAAAATTCTTTCTATTAAAAATGATGGTCCAAAAAGTTTGGTAGAAGAATTCTTCTACCCTTCAAAAGGTACGGGGCTTATATACGAAACCATTGTAAAAAAAATTGAAAGTAAAGGATACACCGTGTATTTTGAAACTGAACCTGTAAAGATAGATTTTTTGAAAAATGGAGAGATACTCGTTTGGTTAAAAAATAAAAAAGGAGAAGAATTAAAAATTATTTGTACTAATTTAGTTGAATCAATTCCAATTACAAATTTTGTTAAACTTATTGAGCCGAAACCAGAGACAGAAATTATTGAAGCAGTTAGTAAATTAAGGCATAGAAATCAAGTGTATCTTTTTGTTACCTTAAATAAAGAATCAATAACAGGTGATCAATGGATATATTTTCCATCAAAAGAGACATCAATAGCCAGAGTAAGTGAGATGAGAAACTTTTCAAAGTTTATGTCACCAGAGGGTAAAACTTCTCTTTTTGTAGAATTTTTTTGTTTTGAAGGGGATTCCGTGTGGAATTCTTCGAAAGAAGAATTGTTAGAAGAAGTGTTGAGAGTTATGGGAGGTGTGTTTTTTGACAAAAAGGATATAAGAGAGACTTATGTGATTAGACAAAAAAATGTATATCCTGTCTATGATATGAATTATCTTACTTATTTGGATAAGGTAAAAAACTATTTGAATGAATATAAAAATTTGTTTTATATTGGAAGACCTGGTCGTTTTAGATATAACAACCAGGATCATTCGCTTGAGATGGGAATGCTTACCGCTAAAAGCATCATAGATAGCAAAAAGTACGATATAGAATCTGTGGGTCAAGAAAAAGAGTACTACGAAGAGGGAAAACTTTTTTCAAAAAAATAAAATGACTGGTAATACAAAAAATATAATACTTCTTTTGATTGTTGATGTTATTATATTTCTGGTCTGTTTTTTTAATGTTGGTTTACATAGTATAAGGAGTGATACAGAATATTTTGTTGATCAAATTAAAATTTCAAGAGGGGGTATGTCTCTGAATGATTTGAGTGGGGCAACAAAAGATCTTGTATATTTTCGTTTATTTAAGCCGGTATACGGGGCATTGAGTGTCTTTCCTTTTGGCAATACATCTCCAAAGAATGTAATTTTGATACTAAATCTTATTTTTTTTATTGGTCTGACAATTTCTTCTTATTATTATTTTGAGCATGTTGGCTTTGACAAAGATTTTGCGTTCTTGGGTTCGGTATGGGTTTCAAGTGGTTACCCTGTTTTGAAATATGGGTTAGCGTTAGTTACAGATATTTCTGGGTGGTTTTTTGCGGTTTTTTCTATGGCGGTATTTTTGTATGCCATTAAAATAAATAGACTGTCTTACATTGCGTTTGCTTCAATTGTTGGATTTGTTGGGTCATTAAGTAAAGAAACTGGTGTCTTGGGATTAATGTTTTGTGGATTATATTTGCTTATCAATAATAGATTTGAAAATAAAAAGGAGGTTGTAAAAAAGATGATTGCACTCTGTTTACCTTTTTTCCTTCTCCAAGGTTTATTTTTGTTTTTAATGAAAAACATTGAAGGACCTTCTTTATTTGGTTGGGTAAAATATAATTACAATATATATTTTTATGATTTTTATAAAATCCGATACTTCATAACCAATGAATTTCTATCTTTCAACCTAATCTGGATTTTTGTTTTTATAGGTATGTTTTATCTTATTAGAGAAAGATTTTGGGGGGACAATAAAAAGATGTCTATTTTTATAGCATCTCTTTTTCCTGCGATTGTTGTTTTTGCTTGGCCAGTTTTCTATTACCGAATATTATTTATACAATTTAT
>JAUPVY010000076.1 GCA_030916785.1 Patescibacteria group bacterium | reverse complement strand
AAAAATCGTCTCTCGCTGCCAGCGAAGTTTCGTCAAGAAATGGGTAAAAAAATTGTGGTAACTCCTGGACTTGATTCCTGCTTATTTGTTTTCACTCAAAAAGAATGGCTTAAGATTGAAGAAAAATTAAATCAGTCTTCAATAGGTCAAGCTGATAGTCGAAGTTTCTCCAGACACATGTTTGCAGGGGCAACTGAAGCAGAAGTAGATTCTATTGGTCGCATTCTTATTCCAGAATTTCTACGTGACAGAGCAAACCTTAAAAGTAAGGTTGTTGTCATAGGGGTTTCCAGTCGTGTTGAGATATGGAATGAAAAGACATGGGGTGAATACAAAAAGGTCGTGGAGAAACAAGCAGATACTTTGGCCGAAAAGTTAGGCCAGGTAGGAGTGTTGTAATATGCAGCACAAAACCGTTCTTTTACATGAATCTATAGATGGTTTGGACATTCAACCTGGAGACATCTTTGTTGATGGAACTTTGGGTGGAGGAGGTCATACCGAAGAAGTGGTTAAAAGATTTGGAGACACAGTTTCTGTTATAGGTATTGATTTGGATAAAGAGGCGATAGAGAGGACAAAAATTAGACTTAGTTCTTTGAAACACAATATTCAGTACGCAGAAGGCAGTTTTCGTAATATAGACTCTATTTTGCAAAATTTAAAGACAGGTAATGTAGATAAAATCTTGCTCGACATAGGTTTATCATCCAATCAGTTTGAGGATTCAGGCAGAGGATTTTCTTTCCAGAAGAATGAACCGTTAGTGATGTCATTCAAAAAAGATTTAACCGAGATGGATTTAACTGCTAGAGAGATAGTTAATGATTGGGATGAGGAAAACATAAAAGCAATATTAGAGGGATATGGAGAAGAGCAGTTTGCATGGAAGATAGCCAAGACAATAGTGGCAAGCCGAGAATTAAAACCTATAGAGACCACATTTGATTTGGTAGAAATAATAAAGTCAGCCACACCAAAGTTTTATCACACACGCAGAATCCATCCAGCCACAAAAACATTTCAAGCACTTAGGATAACGGTCAATGACGAAATACAGAGTTTAAAAGACGGCATAACAAAAGGTTTTGAAAGTTTAAATAAAAATGGGAGGTTAGCAGTCATATCGTTTCATAGTTTAGAGGATAGGGTGGTCAAACAATTTTTCAAAACAATAGATACAGAAGGTTTGGCGAAGATAGTTACAAAAAAACCAATAGTGCCAACAGAAGAAGAAATTTCAATAAATCCAAGATCGAGAAGCGCAAAACTTAGAATTATCAAAAAATTATAAAAATAACAACAAAAATATGGTAGAAAAAGTACTACAACTAAATAAAGAAAAAGCAGCGTTCTGGGCTCTGGTTTCAGTTTTGGTTTTGTTTGTTGGTTTTTATATGTTTTTTGTCAGAACTACCATCAACAATGTTGTGGCTAGACAAAACCTTGAAAGTGAAGCTTCTACACTATCCTTGGAGATAGGAAGTAAAGAATTTGAATATATAACAAAAAGAAATGCAGTTACTCTAACTCTTGCTTATTCTATGGGGTTCAAAGATAGTCAAGAAAAAACTTTTATTGCAAGAAATCCTAGTACTAAGGTTGCTTATTTAAGTAACTAGCTGTTAGAATGTTTTAGATGAAATCAAATTACTCAACTCGCATTCGATTGATTTCGGTTTTATTTTTTATTTTTGCACTTCTACTTATAGGAAGATTATATTTGGTACAAATAATAGACAATGATTTTTATATAAATAAGGCTAACAGACAGTATTCTTCTACTTCAAAAAATGTTTTTAGTAGAGGAACTATTTTTTTTCAGAATAAAGATAATACATTAGTTTCAGCGGCCACATTGAAATCTGGTTATATTGTTGCGGTCAATCCGGAAATTTTGAAAGACCCGGAAAGCGTGTATCAGAAAATAAATGAAATATTACCTATAGACCACGATATTTTCATTGCAAAAGCTACAAAAGAAAAAGATCCGTATGAGGAAATAGCGGTTCATGTTGATTTGGATTTGGGGCAAAAAATAGGTGATCTAAAAATTCCAGGACTTCAAATTTTTAAAGAACGTTGGAGATTTTATCCTGGCGGGAACACGGCATCTCATATCATTGGAATAATGGGTTTTAAGGGCGATGATTATGCTGGAAGGTATGGGCTAGAAAGACAATACGAACCTCAGCTCTTGAGAGAAGATGGTGCTTTTGTTAATTTTTTTGCACAGATTTTTTCAGATATAAAAAGTGCGACTAAAGATACACCAGAAAATGAAGCCGATATAATAACAACTATAGAGCCAACGACCCAAACTTATTTACAAGAAATCTTGTCTGGCATATCGGAAAAATGGTCTTCAGACATGACTGGTGGAATTATTATGAACCCAAGTACTGGTGAAATATACGCCATGGAAGTTATGCCAACTTTTGATTTGAATAATCCACAAGGTGAGAAAAAAGTTTCTATATTTTCGAATCCTTTGGTAGAAAATGTCTATGAAATGGGTTCTATCATTAAACCCTTAACATTGGCAGCCGGTATTGATGCGGGGGTTATAACTGCTAAATCTACTTACTATGATGCTGGTTTTGTTATTATAAATAATAAAAAAATATCAAATTTTGATGGTAAAGAAAGAGGGGTGGTTGGTATGCAAGATGTTCTATCACAATCTTTAAATGTCGGTGCTGCTTATGTTCAAAAGCTTTTAGGTAATGATAGATTTACAGATTATATGTATGACTTTGGTTTAAATGAAAAAACTGGAATTGATTTACCTAATGAAGGTCGCAATTTGGTGGACAACTTAAAAAGTCCTAGAGACATAGAACATGCAACTGCTTCTTTCGGTCAGGGAATTGCTCTGACTCCTATTACCACAATAAGAGCTTTGGCTACTATTGCTAACGGAGGTAGTTTAGTTACCCCACATCTTGTTAAACAAATAAACTATAAGGTTGGTATTTCAAAGGATATTTCTG
>JAUPVY010000075.1 GCA_030916785.1 Patescibacteria group bacterium | reverse complement strand
TTCGTTCGCCAGCGCTCACTCAAGGCTAGTCCTCGGCCTCCAGTCGTCAAGAACGGGGTGCCTTGACGACACCATGCTGGAGGCACTGCGGAGTCTCCAGAAACAAAATGGATTCAACGAGATTTTGCTTAGTGCCAGTTTTTGTGTTAGCAAAAACACTAAAAATCATCAAGATACTTCCTTTTATATCTCTGACCTTTTATTAAAGACTTTATTTTATTTTTATCAAACCTTTAAGCTCTAAATAAGGATCTTGCGAAAAAGTATTACGGATATCATGTGACTTAAAATAATTTAACAAGAATTGATTTATTTTCTGTCTTGAATGACCTGTCGCAAGGGATCTCCTGTTTTCATCTATGTGCAATGAATCATTTTCTAGAATTCCTGGACGAGTCATATCACCCTCCCTTAGGTTTAATGCATCCAGATCATCTTTTAGTAGTCGTTGGTATTCATCATTATTCTGAAGGTCTTCAAGTGCTTTAACTCTTGTCATATCTGATTCCGTAAATCTACTCTGCATGTGTTGGAGTAATTCTTCTCGAGATCTAATAAGTGAATCAACACTACTTATTCGGGGCTGCGAACTCAAGCCAAAATAATTAGGCGCCTCATCGTATTCTTTAACACCTTGATCTTGTAAAGACTTATAAAATTCCAACCAACTTTTTGTGATTAAATATTTGTTATATTCTCTAAGATCCGACTGTGATTCTTTTTCTACATTAGAATTTGGTTCTTCGTTTTGATTTTGTGCTGGTTTAAATCCTTCCTCACTCATATATTTCTAAGTTTAGATATTAATAACTTAATTTTACCCCCCACCAGCGAAAAAGCAAGGCAAAACATACGTAGGGGGTACCCTGTGTGGATTGGTGTTTTCCAAAAATTTCGTTGAGCTGTGTTTTTTCTGGAGCATCCGCAGTGCCTGAAGCTTGGTTCCGTCAAGGCACCCCGTTCTTGACGGATTCAGGCCGAGGACTAGAACGAGCCTCCAGCAGGAGGAGGCGAGTGTCTCCAGAAAAGACACAGCGAGAAAGAAATTTTTGGTTTACAAACCACCTCTAAACCTGTGCGTCTGAGGAAGAAGACTGTGAGGAAGTAAAACCATTTCTATCCGCATCGTCGACGTGAAAATCGCCGATGTGGTTTCTTTTTATATGGAAAGCTATGGCTTTGGCATCGAAAGTATTTGCAAAATCTGATACAAACTGCCGTACATAAAAACCACTTGAAACTGTCATTAGAACTTGATCTATAATAAATTCCTTTTCTAAATTGTTTACAAGTATTTCAACCCATTTATTGAGTATTTCTTTTTGTCTAAAATCCCCCACCACAGATTTTATTTTTGCTTTGACTTCGCTCAGTAAATCAACTCCCAATATGTGTCTGCGAGCAACATGTTCAATGTTAAATATTTCAACCTCGTGACTAGGAATCTCTATTTCGTGAAGCCGTCCACTTCTTGCCCACTCGAGGAGTGGCAAACCATTAACTGGTTTTGATGAATAGGCTGGATATTTTTGTTCAAATTTTAAAGTGTGACCTTCCAAAGACTTCTTTACTTCTATTGTCGTGGGGATACTTATCTCGTTTTTCTTAACCATACCCAAAACGTCGTGAGTATCCGTGGAGAACTCCCACAACATTTCAAAAACGTAACCCTTTTTTAAATCTAGATAGGTATTTTTCTCCTGTATTTCGTCCCCAGACAGAACTAGAAGTAGGCCCTCGGCAAGTGGGTCAAGACGACCAGCGTATGTCATAGGAAGCGCTGAAACCTCGGGGTTGTGCATTTTAAACCTCATAAGACACTGATTTGGCGTCTCCCCTAGCCTTTTATATAGTAAATGTAGGCCACTATTTTTTTTCATATACTCTGATACAATAACCTATATGAGCAAAATTTCAAAACTTAGCACAGAGTGTTACAAAGGGGTAAGAGACTTCTACCCAGAAGATATGGCTATCCAGAATTACATTTTTGATACCTGGAAGAAGACTTCGGAAGATTTTGGGTTTGTGGAGTACGGTGCGTCAATACTTGAACCTGCAGAATTATACCGTGAAAAATCTGGAGAAGAGATAGTGAACGAACAAATGTTTACTTTCGTTGATCGTGGAGAGCGTGAGGTTGCACTCCGCCCAGAAATGACCCCCACACTTGCCCGCATGATAGCAGCCAGACGCAAATCCCTCAAATTCCCACTTAGATGGTTTTCTATACCAAACCTTTTCCGATATGAAAGACCACAACGCGGTCGCAAACGAGAACATTGGCAACTAAACTGCGATATTATGGGTATTGCAGGCGGTGAAGCAGATGTTGAAATAATTTCTCTTGCCCACGCTGTTATGAAAAGTTTTGGAGCAAAGGACGAGGACTTCCAGATCTGCATAAATGATCGAGTGCTTCTGAATGAAAAATTTGGTAGCCAAGATTTAATCAAGTTACTAGACCGTAAAGAAAAAATGCCAGCTCCAGAATTTGAACAAAAATGGCTAGAGATATCAGACAAAGAATTTGATCCAAACATCACACCAAACGAAACAATTAGTACGATTTTGAAAGAGTTAGAAGAACGTGGTATAAAAAACGCCGTATTCACCCCAACCATCACTCGTGGTTTTGACTACTATACAGGTGTAGTATTTGAAGTTTTTGATACACATCCCGATAACCGTCGTGCACTTTTTGGTGGAGGAAGATATGATAATCTTCTTGAAATCTTTGGGGTAGAACCTGTACCCACTGTCGGTTTTGGAATGGGAGATATTACTATTCGTGATTTTCTGGAAACACACAACCTGCCTACCTCTAAAAAATGAAAAAAATAGTTTTTGATATTGAAACAAAGAATATATTTCAAGACGTCGGTTCTAGTGACCCAGTTGATTTGGACATCTCTCTTGTAGGACTTTACGACTACGAAACCAACACATATGACAGTTTCCTCCAAGAAGATTTTGGCAGGCTTTGGGAAATCCTGAAAAAAGCAGACATGCTTATTACCTACAACGGTGATCATTTTGATATTCCTCT
>JAUPVY010000074.1 GCA_030916785.1 Patescibacteria group bacterium | reverse complement strand
TCTAATTACTTTAAACTTTACACTTTAAACTTGATAACTAATATTATGGAAGAGACAAAAGTAAAAAAGAATACTAAAGCAAAAGAAAAAACAGAAGCTCCTGTAGCTTTGGAGTCAGTGGTATACAACCAAAAGGGTAAAGAGGCTGGTAAGATAGATCTTTCAGCTAGTATCTTTGGTGTAAAATGGAATGCCGACCTAGTTCACCAAGTTGTTACATCAATGCAGTCTCAAGCTCGAAACAACGTAGCTCACACAAAAAACAGAGGAGATGTTAGAGGAGGCGGAAAGAAACCATGGCAGCAAAAGGGTACAGGACGAGCAAGACACGGCTCTACACGTTCTCCAATATGGGTTGGTGGAGGTGTTACTCATGGTCCAAGAAACGAGAAGAATTTTGATAGAAAAGTAAACAAGAAAATGAAGGCAAAGGCGCTTTACACTCTTCTTTCAGAGAAATTCAAGAAAGGACATGTTTTGTTTATTGACGATATGTCAATGAAAGCTATAAAAACAGCAGAGGCAAAGAATGTTCTATCTTCACTTTCAAAAGTAGCAGGTTTCAATGATTTGTTAAGTAAGAAGAGAAACTCAGCTTACATAGCACTATCTTCAAAAGATACAACAACAGAAAAAAGCTTTAAAAACTTCGGAAACTTGTTTGTAGATGAAATAAGAAATGTAAGTCCACTTGATTTGATGAAATACAAATACGTTGTTATCTCAAATCCAGAAAAAGGTCTTCCACAAATAACAGAAAAACTAGGAAAATAATCCCCGTAGTAGAAGTTGGCATTGTGCTAAAGCACATGTAAGTCCAAATGCCAACTTCACTACGGGACTAGTCCAGTAGTGAAAATAACATCAAATAAAATCACAAAATAAATAAGATGAAACAGTCGAAATTAACAACACATAATATTAAAATCGCATAAAGCTCTACGAGCAATGTTATTTTCTACTACTGGGATGAAGAAAGATCTAAATCACATTTTAATACGACCTCATATAACAGAGAAAGCTACAATGTCAGCCGAGGAATCAGTTTATGTTTTTGAAGTTGATTCTAAGTCAACAAAGACAGGAATATCAAAGGCTTTTGTAGAAAAATACAAAATTAATCCTGTTAAAATAACCACAGCAACAATTCCTGCAAAGAACGTATTTGTTAGAGGTAAAAGAGGAACAAAGTCAGGTTACAAAAAGGCTTATATTTACCTAAAGAAGGGAACTAAGATAGAAAATATATAACCATGAAAAAGTACAAACCAACATCACCAAGTCGCCGACACATGACCAACATCTCATATGATGGTGTTATTACTTCAACAAACCCAGTTAAGTCTCTTACTCGTGGTTTCAAAAGACCAGTAGGAAGAAACCATCACGGTAAAATAACAACTCGTCACAAAGGAGGTGGACACAAAAGACTTTGGAGAGAGGTGGATTTTAAATACGACAAAATAGATATTCCTTACACAATAAAAACAGTAGAGTACGATCCAAACAGGGCAGGTTTTATTGGTCTTGCTCAATACAGAGACGGAGAGAAGAGATACGTTCTTTTGCCTCAGTCTGTGAAAGTAGGAGATGTTTGTGTTACAGGAGAGAATGTAGAACAAAAACCAGGAAACAGACTTCCTTTGAGAAACATAGTTATCGGAACATTTGTTTACAACGTTGAAGTAAAGCCACTTGGAGGAGCAAAACTTGCTCGTTCAGCTGGTAATTACATAGAAGTTGTAGCAAAAGACGCTGGATATGTTGATGTAAAACTACCTTCATCAGAAGTTCGAAAAATCAAAGAAACAGCATACGCAAGTATAGGAGAGGTATCAAACAACGAAACAAGACTAGTTAACTTCGGAAAGGCTGGTCGTTCACGATGGCTTGGTATCCGACCAACAGTTCGAGGTACAGCACAAAACCCAGTTGACCACCCATACGGAGGAGGTGAGGGTGTACAGGGACGAGGACGCAAGAGAGCTATATCTGTTTACGGTAAACCAACAGGAAAGGGTCAGAAGTCTAGAACTCCTAAGAAATACTCAAATAAATTCATAGTAAGTCGCCGAAAGGTTGGCAAGAGAAAGTAACAAACAAAAATACCACTCACTCGAGTGGTATTTTTAGTAATTGACGTTTTGTCTAAAAAGCGTAGAGTTGGAGCCAGATGGCAATTCTGCTAGTTCACAAAGGGGTGAGGTGTGAAAAAATCAGAATTTATCACAAAGTTCTGGCGTGTAGTAACACGGATTCAACGAGAGAGGCCGGTGGTTTACAATCACTACTGGGGGGTAGCGGTCAAATATGCACATGAAGAAGGTCTGGGTATTTCAGCGAATGATTCAGTCGATGAAAATAAACTTTTAAGGAATCTCATCGATGTCTCTGTGATGTCAGTGGTGGTGAGTACCTCACCAGACATCTTGTCAATCATGGCCTCCGTGGAGCAGGCCTGGGAGTACTACCGGGAGAGGCAGGTTCTGCCATCTCCAGCACACGAACAGTAGGCTCCGGGGAGTCTCCGGGGGAAGAGGGCGACCAGCGTGGTCGCCCTTTAACATGTTTGACAAAACATATCCTTTCTCATAGTCTTTACATCAGACTTGGGTAACGGACTACTAGGGTAGCGCCAGATTTCCGTTTTAGACCTAGCGGAGGAGTGTGGGTTCGATTCCCACAGTTCGCGAGCAGAAGGTAGTGTGAGGTGCGCAGCATAGGTGTACAGGAGGCTTTGAAGCAGTCTTTCCGGAGACTGTGGATCCGACAATGAGATACCACCCCCTCGCATAAGAACCGGCGCTCGTGCCCAAGTCGCTCTTTCTAAGGCTCGTCTCAGGACGGGCCTTTCTAGTTGACATTTAACGAGCTTTTGTATAGTATAAACGCCACTGAAGTATTTGCATTCTGTTCTAGTTTGAAGTAAGTCAGTACCACAAAAAACGTGGTTTTTGTTTTGGCAGATGCCAGCAAATTAAAATAGACAATATGACACGATCATCAAAAAAGGGCCTATACGTTGACCCACGAATCCTAAAGAAAATCGAGGGTAAGAAATCCAG
>JAUPVY010000073.1 GCA_030916785.1 Patescibacteria group bacterium | reverse complement strand
GTTCGTGGTTGGAACTAAATGTGTGAAAATAAATATGATATTATAAATAGGAAAAGTTCCTTGCGCTCTTTGTCGTAGAGTAGAGGAGGTGATTTCTAATGGTGCGACGGATAGTATTTTTTCTCGTCGTAGTTCTCTTGGCGACCGCAGAGGTTTTGCATTCGTCAGGTGGCTTTAACTACAAACAAACACCAGAAGAAAGAAGAGAGCTCGCTGTAAGGCAGAATGAACAAGCCGACATCGAGGGTTTGCAGAGGATAACTGAAGAGATGCTCCAAGTGTTCGTCGGTTATGAACTCCTTGTGCCATTGCCCGACAACTTCTTGGTTCGGACGGATCCTCGTCTTGACCCGAAGTATCGTTATTGCCAACCGTGGGTGCTGGATTTCCTTCTGGACCTTGCGGAGGCGTACTACTTCGAGTTTTTGGGTGGGTACGGACCAATCCAGGTCAACTCCGCTGTGAGAACAGTGGAAAAGCAGCGACTCTTAACTATGAGGCGCTTGGGTAAGCGACTGAATCCAGTCTACAACGCGAACGCCGCGCCGATAGAGGGACCGAAAAGGTCATCACACATGACCGGTTCAACCATCGATATCTCCAAGCTCAAAGGAAACACCGAGTGGCTGCGGGAGTACCTGTGGCAGAAATTTGACCAGGGTGAAATTATCCTGGTTGAAGAAAATAGCCAGGCAGTTTTTCATGTCATGGTTTTCAAACACTATGGCAAGGAGAAGTCTATAAGCACACAATGAAAAAGTTCACAGCTTTTACAGGGTGTGCTTTTTCATTTATTCAAAAAATTTTGATATACTTGGATAGTAAATTTATGTACTTGAAGTCTATTGAACTCAACGGTTTCAAAAGTTTCGCCAAAAAAAGCGAACTCAATTTTACGTCAAAAATATCGGGTATAGTGGGTCCAAACGGTTCTGGAAAGTCCAATGTAGCAGAATCCTTTAGTTTTGTTTTGGGAGAACAATCCATCAAATCTCTTCGAGGTAAAAAAGGAGAGGATTTGATTTGGAACGGTTCGGGGGACTTGCCTCGAGCCAACAGGGCCAGTGTAAAAATAGTTTTTGATAATAGTAGCAAGTTTCTACCTATAGACTACGAGACGGTCACTATAGAGCGCGTGGTGCATAGAGACGGTGTTAATGAGTACCTGATCAACGGTTCACAGGTGAGACTACGAGATGTTGTGGAGCTCTTGGCTTCTGCACATATTGGTTCTTCTGGACATCATATTATTTCACAAGGTGAGGCGGATAGAATTCTCAATGCCAATATAAAAGAAAGAAAATCGATGATCGAGGATGCATTGGGTCTTAAAATGTATCAATACAAAAAACAAGAGAGCGAAAAGAAACTTGTTAAGACCAGAGAAAATATTGCGCAAACACAGTCTCTTCGCCGAGAGATAATGCCTCACATAAGATTTTTAAAAAAACAGGTAGAAAAAGTACAAAAAAGTATAGAACTTAAAGAAGAATTACAAAAAGAGGCTTTGGAATATTGCAGAAGAGAAGATGAATATATAAACAGAACAACAAATAGAATTTTGGATGAAAAAACACCTTTACTTGCAAAAGAAAAGGAGTTGGAGAATGAATTGTCGGAAGCGAAAGCGGTATTAGAAGGTGTAAAACACAGAGACGCAACGTCTGAAGAGCTCATCAATCTAGAGAAGGATTTACATGAGACTAGGAATGAAAAGGACAATCTTTTTCGAGAGGTTGGAAAACTAGATGGGGAAATATCATCTCTAATAAAGATGGTGAAAAAACAAGAAGAAGTAGCTTTTTCGTTGGAACACAAAACAGTGACTCTGATTTCTGTAGAAAGTTTATCTTCTCAAATAGAACAAAAGATAAAAGATGCAAAAGGTGCGGGTGACATAGACACTCTCTTGAAAACTTTAGATGAGGTGGGTGAGATGCTCACTAGTTTTGTTGATAAGAATAAAGACAAAGTGGATATGTCTCTTCTGTCTGAAGCACAGAAAGATATAGAAAATTTGAAAGAGTCAAAAAAGGCGATAGAAGAGTCTCTAGAAAAAATAAAATTAAATGAGAGAGATTTATCTCATAAATACACAGCTTTACAAAACAAAATAGAGAAAGAAAAAGATTCAAATCGTGATGCGGAGAAAGCAGTTTTTCGTATTATGGCAGAGTCGCAGGAAGTTCGTTCAAAAATGCATAGCCTAGTTTCCGAAGAAGAAACACTTCGTTTGGTAAAAGAGGATTTTAAAAGAGAGCTAACAGAGCTTGGTATGATGCTTGGTACACACGTGCTCCAATTCCAGGCCTTGCAGTTTGATTGGAGTGAATCACGGGGAGCACAAGAAGAAAGACGAAGAAAAATAGAAAAAATAAAAATTCGATTAGAAGACGCTGGCGGGGCAAGTGGAGCAGATGTTCTGAAGGAATATACAGATGCAAGCGAGAGAGATACGTTTCTAGAGAAAGAACTTGCTGACTTAGAAAAATCAGCACAGTCTCTAACAGAACTTATCGCGGATTTGGACATGAGACTTTCTACAGAATTCAAAAATGGGGTTGAAAAGATAAATACTCAATTCAAGGAATATTTTGCCGTGATGTTTGGAGGAGGTGAAGCTAGACTTTCTGTGGTTGCTCCAACACGAAGAAAGAAGAAGGATGTTGATGATTTATTACAAACAGATGATGAGTTAGTTGAAACTATTGAGGATGACACAGAGGAAGGGATAGATATAGAAGTTAATTTGCCCAAGAAAAAGGTAAAAGGTTTAATGATGCTTTCTGGGGGAGAAAGGGCTCTGACTTCTATTGCTCTTTTGTTTGCTATTTCTCAGGTCAATCCTCCGCCGTTTATTATTTTGGATGAAACAGATGCTGCATTGGACGAGGCCAACTCTAAAAAATATGGTGATATGATAGAAAATCTTTCAAAATATTCTCAATTGATTTTGATTACACACAACAGAGAGACAATGTCTCGAGCGGGAATTCTCTACGGTGTGACTATGGGAATGGGTGGAGGATCGAAACTTTTGTCCGTCGCCTTTGATGAAGCAGTAAC
>JAUPVY010000072.1 GCA_030916785.1 Patescibacteria group bacterium | reverse complement strand
CTCCACTCGGAGGTTGTTTTATTGTCTGTTTTTAAGAGCATTTTTTATAGTGTCTGAGTCAGAGTATTCCAGCTCTGTTCCTGTTGAGAGGCCTCGGCCGAGGGTAGATATTTTTATATTATTTTTGTCAGTAATAGGTTTTAGGATTTGGGTCAAGTAGGATAGGGTATTTTCACCCTCGGGATTGTAGTTCAAGGCCATTATAATTTCATTAAGCCCAGTGCTGGTTCTTTTTTCTATAACTTTGATTAAATCATTTTGGCGGATTCTTTTCTCTGGATTTTTCTCTAGAATAGGAACTGTGCCTCCTAGAATAAAATAATAGCCATTGTAAAATCTAGTTTTTTCAATGTTTTCAAAATCCACATCATTTGAAACGAGCATTAGTTGTTTGCTGTCTCTCGTATTATCACTACATACAGAACATGTCGTGTGCGTGGTGTTGGGGAAGAAGCGGAAACAAGTGTCGCATGAGTGCACTGTGTTCCTGACATCCATCATAAGTTTGGCTAGTGTTTCGGCGTAGGATGAGTTTCTGTTTAGCAAAAAATATACAAATCTTTTGGCTTGTCTTGGACCTATGCCAGGGAACTCTTTGAAAAGCTCAATTAATTTCTGTGTATTATCCATATCTTATGTTCATCACATTTTATCAAACAAATGGCCCAATAAGAAGTTGTGGTGACAGTTGACTTATTCATGTATTTAGAGTATAATAGTATAGGATTTGCACATTGGCGTAAGACTTCGAGGGGGTGTCGCATGGAACGACTTCGTTGGTTTATCATCGCTGCGGGTTTGTTCGTGATCAGCGCTATCGTGCTGATTGCGAGCCGAGAATTCATTACGGCCTCGGCCAGCGCTCCCACGAGGGTGGCAGAGATCTCAAGGATTCGGGCGATCGAGATCACCAAGACTCTCACGACTGACGTGGTTGTCAGTGATGTCCTGGAGCTTCCACGCCTCAGCGACAAGAACTACAAGTTGGTGGACGACTTGGGCAACACTGCTCGTGTCATCGTGGCCGACCTGGAGAAGGCGGCGTCGGATTGGCACCAGTGCAAGACTGGTGATCGGGTGACGCTGGAAGTCCGAGATTTCCCGGTTGTTCTTCCGGGCCAAGATCCTTCAACGCGAGAAAGTTTGGCTTGGTTCCTCAAGCCAACCTGTACACGCTGACACACCAAGCCGGCCGGGGACAAGGGTCTCCGGCCGAGCGCACACCATTTCAATACTACATTGGATGGTGTTTTTTGATTCTAAAAATCACTAAATTCTTTTTCAGCTCCACCGTAATGAGATTTATCCATACTTTGGAAGGTGGCTTTCTTTTCGTTGAAGAACAGGTCAACTTTTCCAGTCTCTCCGTTTCTATGCTTCTCTATTAGAATTTCGGCAATGTTTGTTTTTTCCGATTCGTCTTTGTATTTGTCTTCGCGGTGAATGAATATAACAACATCTGCATCCTGCTCAATAGAACCGGAGTCTCTTAGGTCAGATAGGCGAGGGCGACCACCACGGGCTTCCACGGCACGAGAAAGCTGTGACAGAGCCAAGACAGGAACATCTAGCTCGCGCGCAAGGTTTTTCAAAGATCTTGATATTTCAGTTGTTTGTTGAACCAAGTTATCATTTTTGGTTTGGGTAGGAACCATTAGTTGCAAGTAGTCAACAATAATCATACCCAACCCTTTTTCACTTTTGAGGCGACGAGCAATAGAACGCATTTTCAAAATATTATTTCCTGGCTGGTCGTCTATATAAATAGGTGCGCGACTTAGTTTGTCGAGTCCGTTACGGATTGACTCAAAGTCATCTTGTCTTGAAAGTTTTCCAGTACGCATTTTCCATGCATCCACATTTGATTGAGAAGCAAGCATTCTATCTACTAGTTGTTGAGAGGACATTTCAAGAGAGAATATTCCGACAGATGTATTGTGGTTTACGGCAGTTTGGCGAGCAATGTCCAGAGCTAGAGCAGTTTTTCCCATACTTGGTCTTGCAGCAAGGATAATCAGGTCTGATTTTTGAAAACCAGCAAGTTTGAAATCAAGGTCCGCAAAACCCGTAGGCACACCTCGCATACCCTGTCCCTCTGTGTGAAGTTTGTCTAAACGGTCCCAAGCCTCTGTCAGTTCATCCTTAAGAGAAACAAATTTGTGAGAGGAGTGAGACTGGGTTACATCAAAAAGTTTTTTCTCGGCGCTGTCCAAAATTTCTTCTAGTTCTCGGTTTTCATCATAACCTAGTTGTGAAATGTGGTCAGAAGCTTCTATGATTTTCCTCATCATGTATTTCTTCTGGACAATCTCGGCGTAGTAGGCGATGTTACTTGATGAAGGTACAACATTTACTAGCTCGGTCAGATAAGTATTTCCACCGATTTGATCTAGCCAACCTTTTTCTTTTAGTTTGGTTGAAACAGATAACAAATCAATCGGAGAACGTTTTGTAAAAAGCTCCATCATCGTTTCGTAAATAACACGATGTTTTTCGGAATAAAATGAATCAGCGTTAACTACATCTGTAATATCAAATAGCGCCTCTGGACGAAGCATGATAGAACCGAGAAGTGCCATCTCTGCTTCTAGGTTTTGTGGAGGAATGCGAAGTCTGTTTTGTACAGTTTGGGTAATGATGGTTTTTTGCATGTTGGTTTTTGTTGGTTCTAAATATTCTATCATGTACAAAAAACATGCACACACTTCAAACCATGAATAACCTGTGGTTAAACTGTGACTAACGAGGAGAGACCCGAGTGCCCTCTGGAGTATCTTTAACTTCAAATCCTAATTTTTCAATTTCAGCACGAATTTCATCACTTTTAGCAAAATCCTTGTTGTTTCTTGCTAAATCACGCTCTTTTATGAGATTTTGTACGTTTTCTGGTATTTCAAACGACTCAATTTTTTCTAGGTCTAGTCCTAAGACTTTATCAAAATCTAAGAGTAGTGATTTTTTATCGCCACCGCTTAATACCTCATCTTTTACAACTTGCCAAACTGTAGCTAGGGCTTGTGGCATATTTAGGTCGTCGTTCAGAGATTCAATAAACTGGTTTTTATATTCTTCTGTTTTTGCAGGATTGTTTTCTGTTTTATCATTTTCAAATTCCTGCATTTTTATTCGCAATTT
>JAUPVY010000005.1 GCA_030916785.1 Patescibacteria group bacterium | reverse complement strand
AATAAAAACCATCATTGCAGATTCAATGATGGTTTTTATTTTTTGATAAAAGTTATCGTATTGACACAACTCGACGGAGACGAACCTCCAACAAATGTCAATTTTTGTGAGTGTGATCCGCCGATGTGTCTCAACACGATACCCTATCTCTATGATACCTGCACATATAAAAAAAGCAATATGTTTCCGCAGTCAAAACACCAACACCACAATAAACACAAAAACCGCCGAAGCGGTTTTTGTGAGACATTCGTTGTTGATGTTCATTACATTACTGCAAAAAGCAATCCTGTATCAACACCCACGTAACTATCATACTACACAATACATCAATACGCAAGAGGACTCTTTTTTTAATAACCAAGTTGTTTAATATACATTTCTCCTTGTTCTTTGAAACTTGGCTCTTGCTTAATAATATCTCTCAAAATTTCTACTGCAGTCTGTTTTTGACCTATTTCTGCATATGCAGAAGCAAGCGATAATTTATACTGCAGATTTGTTGGATCTTTTGCAATACGAGCATTAAGTATTGTAATCACACTTTGAATATCACGGATAGATGCATACGCATTGAGAAACCGGTTATCAGAAATAATAACTGAAGGGTCAATCTGAGAAAACATGGCTTTCACAATATCACTATTTTTAGCATACACGCCCCCAACTGCATAAATTATTTTTGATTCTGTAGACGCTGGCTCCAAATCATATGCTTGCTTGAATAATTCAAGTGCTTTAGCGGTATTCCCTTTACTGATATATGTTGCACCAAGCTCAAAATAAATTGATTGTTTTTTTGGAGATAATTCAAGTGCTTTAGTTAATTCATTAATCGCCAAATCATAGTTAGTTGGATCTATGCTACCTGCACGATTGTAGAAGCTACCAGCAAACACACGGTATCGTGCATCATTTGGTGTCTGAAGAATCTTTTGCTCTATTTTCTCTCTAGTCAATGTATAGAACTCTTGCTTAACTGTCTGCGGAACCTGTGGTGACGAAACCACCTGAGCTGATAATTGGAACAACTGCTCTAGAATTTCTGATGAACCAAACGAATTATACCCAAATGCTTGTTTGAATAATGTGAGATTTTTTTCTATACCCCCTGCCTGTTGTTGCTGACTTAAGGCCGTAATCAATGTTGTGTTTGCCTCTATAGCAGGCACATTAACAAAATACACCGCACCCACAACAGCAATCGCAACAATTGGACCGATAACGTACATATTAGTTACTTCAGAAAATGTTTTTGGATACACACCTCCGACTTGTGGAGTGTTAGTCCGTCGAACCGTATGAACATAGCCGAGCACCGAGAAGAATAGTATGTAACTGATTAAGTTATCAAACACAAACATATTATGGAAAATGTATGCACCAATCATTCCGGTGAGTAAACTTTTTTGTGCAAGAGACAATTCATCATTCTCTCGTTTTTTCCATATGAAATACAACAAAACCACATACAGACTTGCATATGACAAGAAACCAACAAGTCCACCGGCAATAAGCCAATCAAGCACTACATTGTGTGTCCGGTCAAACCATTGTTCCTGTGCGTACATTCGCGGATCATAGTTTTTGTTAAACACAAAATTAAAATTTTCCTGACCCCAACCTAAAATTGGTTTTTCAAGAAAACCTTTCATTGCCATAGGCCACACAAAATACCTCCCTTGGGTTTTTATCTCGGCAGGACTCAATGTCGCAAACCGAGCAAGTACTGGACTCTTTTGGACAAAGGAAGTGTTACGAATAGCAAAGAAACCCAGCGTACCGAGAACCAATACCGCTAATGTTCCGTATGCGATTTTTCTCATATGGAGATCTTCTTTTTCTTTTATAGCAAGAATAATTGCAGTTAATACCAACCCACCAAGTAAACCGAGAATAGCACCTCGGGTAGCAGTGTAATATAAAATCACTAACTCAAGCACAGCAATCAAACCATATGTCCATTTCTTCCAATTGACCTGATTTCTCTCTGCCCAAAAATACAAGCAAAGGAAAATATGAAAGACAAGATAGATAGCAAGATATGACGCGTTTCCAAACGTACCATCCACACGTACCCCCCCTTGATTGATTGTTAACTTGCCAGAAATTTGCATGATACCGTACAGCGACATGATGACACTGGCAACAATTGATGTGTTCAAAAAACGATTCCACCACTGTCGAGTCAAAACGGACGAAGCAGTAATATAGTAGAGTACGAGATGTGCAATAAGCACGAACCCTTCCATACGTTCATAATTACTCCATAAACTTTTATATACGTTTGCACCAAATAAATCTGCAACAAGAGTTGCCAGTGCAAATAACCCAACAGCTTTAGTAACCCAAGACATTTTTGGACGGTATTCCGGAGCAATACATGCAAGCCAGACATATAAACCAAAAATAATTTCAACAATGATTCTAAACGTAAAACCTTTACCTGTAATAAATGGGAAATACATACTTCCCGCCACAATGAATGGTATGAATGGAATCAAGAATATTCCACCGATAATTGTGTACCATAACGTGTTTTTTATGTTTATCATGCTTGCAAGTATATCAAATGCACGTATATGACGCCAGGGAAGCATTTTTTGAATTTTGTGGTATTATATGCTTTATTATGCACAACATTAAACAGCAGACCTTGGCAGGCCTTAAATGGCTAGAAAAGTACACCAAGACAGATATGGTGTATCTTGCAAAAGGTGGTTTTTGGCTTGGAATCGGTCAAGTATTGTCAACGGGAATGGCCTTCTTACTGTCTATTGCTTTTGCAAATTTACTACCCAGAGAGACTTACGGAGTATATCGTTACATTCTATCTATAGCATCCATACTAACCATTCCAACACTTTCTGGTATGGATTCCGCTGTCACACGAGCGGTGGCTCAGGGTTTTGAAGGATCTCTAGTGGATGCACTAAAAACTAAATTGAAATGGGGATTATTTACAACTCTAGCCGGAGTAGGGTTGGGCTTATATTATTTTGTCAGTGGAAATAATACCCTTGCAATAGGGTTTGTCACTATATCTGTATTTATTCCACTATGGGAAAGTTTTGACATTTATAGTTCATTCTTGAATGGAAAAAAACTTTTTAACAAATACACCCAATATTACGGATCCATACAAATAATTTCTGGACTCTGTGTTTTTGCATCACTATTATTTACAAAAAACGTACTCGCTATACTTACAGCATATTATCTAGTTAATACCGCCATAAGAATAATCTTTTTTAGACAAATAATTAAAACTTTTCATCCAAATAATAATATTGATCCAGATACAATTTCCTATGGAAAACACCTCTCGTTCATAGATATTATAGGAACATTCCTTGGACAATTAGACAAAATACTTCTTTTCCATTATTTAGGTGCTGGAAATTTAGCACTCTATTCTGTCTCAATAGCACCTTCAGAAAATATAAAAGGAATGCTTAAAAATATCCATTCGTTAGCATTGCCTAAATTCGCCAACCGTGATAAAGAAGAAGTTAAAAGAGGACTTATTTATAAAATATTCCAACTCGGAATATTTGTTGGATTAATAACCATTGCATATATAATACTCGCACCATATTTTTTTCATTTTTTATTTCCTAAATACATTGATGGGATTAAATATTCTCAAATATTATCATTATCATTAATAGGTACAAGTATTAGTTCTCTTCTCTATACATATCTTGAAGCCCACCAGATCAAAAAAAGTTTGTACAAATTCAATATATATAGCAATATAGTAAACTTTGTTATTCTTGTACCTTTTGTATATTACTGGGGAATACTTGGTGCAATTGTTGCTCGAGTAATAATACGGATATCATTTTGCTTTATTTTGTTTTTTATGATCAAAAATAACAACTAGAGTTATTCCCTGTACCGAATAATTTTTGCCGGTACTCCTACAGCAACAGCATATGGGGGAATATCTTTCGTTACAATAGCTCCTGCCCCAATAACAGCACCATCGCCAATAGTTACTCCGGGCAAAATAATAACTCGTGCCCCTATGTAGACATCATTTCCTATAACCACTTTTTTGTTTGTACTACCCTGTTTTTTTATGATAATATTTCTATCTATATAATTGTGATCTGACGAAAAAATTATTACCTCAGGACCCATTAATACATCATTACCTAAGACTACTCCACCATCTGAACAAAAAATATGACTGCGTGCACCAAAACCAGAGTTATTACCAATTTCCAATTTATCTGGCCCATAGATCTTTGTAAACGATCTAACATATGAATCACTGCCAATTTTTTTGAAACTTTTCCTAAACAAAAACATCCTAATTTTATCAATCAATTTATACTTTGGTATATATGGTTTAGTCGGAATTGCCGACGCAATATCGCTTAAAAATTGTCTTTTATGGGAAGTCATATTTTAAATCTATGGAAAAAATATCGTATAGGCACAAGTATACTCTCAAACAAAGTGAAAGCAACAGATCGATAACTATATGTATACTCTTTTTGTATACTTCCTCCAAATGATAACTTGAATTTTGCGATACTTCTTGTCCCTGGATTATCCATATTTACCGATGCTAAATCTACTGACAAAAAACCTCTTTTTTTTGCATTTTGAAACACCTCCCAAAACAATCTCCTTCCAGCATTACTTATTCTTTTAACCATTTCGGTATCATTCTCCATAAGTCGTTTTGAAAATATTGAACGAACTCTCATGTACGGAAAACTTTCAATGACGTACAAGCCGTATAAAATATCCCCTTTATATGCTATATGGGGAGAGGTGAAAACATCCATCTCCTTTTTAACGACAGGTACCCTGCTTTGTGCCTTCTCAAAATTACAATATATAGAATACAATTCATCAGAATTTTTACCAAAATAAACAGTATATAAATCATCTCTCAATGTTTTATTAATTTCATTTCTCGTAGTGTCATTAAATTTCTTAAAAATTTCTTCATTTGGAACAGTAAGATCTACTAGAGATGTATCCTTTTCACGAACCTTCCAACCGCGTAAATTTAATTTTTTGTGAGAAATAACAGTTACTGAATCATATTTTTTTTCTAATTCAAATTGAGATGGCAGATTATCTTCCAAAAAAATAGTAACTTTCTTAAACCACAACCGTTTAACTTCTAAAATCATAAAATATGTTAAAACTGTAAAGTCGCACCATAAAATCACTCATATTTTCATATACTCTCGGAGCAATTTTTTTCAACACGTACTGATTATTTACCACAGCATCAAAACTATTTGTTCCATATTGCGTAGTAATAGCATACAAATACCCTGCCTGTGACACAAGTTCTGCAATATCTTTATTAAAACGCCCTTTTGGATATGAAAAAGTAGTTATGTGATTACCAATCTCCTTTTCAATTTTTTCTTTTGAAGAAACAAGTTCCCCTGAAACCAATCTGGTATCAATGCTAGTAAGTATGGCATGAGAATATGTATGTGATCCTATTTCCATCCCAGAAGAAGACAATTTTTTGATATCTTCCCAATTCATATATTGACCGCCAGATTCATCTGCAAATTTCGGTACAACAAAAAAAGTCCCT
Source organism: Patescibacteria group bacterium (assembly GCA_030916785.1). Taxonomy (GTDB): domain Bacteria; phylum Patescibacteriota; class Minisyncoccia; order Phycocordibacterales; family DATDWN01; genus C7867-006. The sequence goes on along the minus strand of JAUPVY010000005.1, from coordinate 8,424 downwards.
GTCACATTATATTTTTTCAAAATTGGCAAGACATATAAAACATTATCTTTGAAACCATCGTCAAAATATATGATCGTCGGTTTTTTTGTTTTTTTATTTTTTATTTGTGCTAAATCTGAAAAATGTATGATTGTGTGCCCATGATTTATGAGATATTTTATCTGGTCTTCAAACATTTTGGTATCCACACTAACCTTCTTCACAGAATCATCAATCTCAATTTTTGGTCTAACAGAATGATATCCTACAATAAAAATTCTATTACCCATAAACTTGCTGTATATGTAGTTAAAACCCGAAAACCTAACTACAAAAAAGAAAAGTGATTTAAGCATAGATTTTTTTTATAAACTCTGATATATCAGAACCTCTTTTTTCCCATGTATACATATCTGCATCTTTATATGCATTATTAACCATCTCGATAACTAGATCTGGTTTACTACGAATATCCTTAATTGCATCAGACCACGCCTGTGGGTGGCTATAATCAACGAGAAGAGCATTTATGCCATCTTGCAAAACTTCTTTCATTGGGGTCGTATTGGCAGCCACTATGGGACGTCTTGCCCCAAGATATTCAAACATTTTTGTCGGAGAATTACCTACTTTCCCACCAGATTTTGGAATAATCAAGACGTCTGACGACAAAATGTATTCTATAGCCTTTTCCCGAGAAACCCATGGTATACAAATTAATTTATTTGAAACACCGAGAGAGGTGGCTAATATTTCAAGTGGATGTAATCCATTATTTTTTTTACCAACAGCAACAAAACAAACATCGCCCGACATTAATGGGAGGGATTTGACCACATCTTCAACTCCATAACTATCCCCGTTACCAGTCACATCAATATTACCGGTATATACCAAATAAAACCTTCCTAAAGGCAACCCTAATTTTTCTTGATAATAAGTGTTTGGGTTAACTGTAATAAATCTTTCTTTGTCTGATGAGGCACAGAAAGAAACTATACTATTTTTATTAAAACGAAAATAATATTCTCTCAGGGCAATAGTAATAGCAACAACACCATCTGAAATACAAACGCTTTTTTCTGTAAGCCATTGCCCAAATTTTTTAGTCAAAACGTAGTGGCTTTCATACACAACTTTCTTATGGAGTATATATTTTGCAAAAAATATCACAGGCAGTATCAGATGATCACGAAAATACACAACCTCTATATGTTTACGATTTTCCCAAACATATTTTATAAGACTAAAATTAGCAAATAACGTCCCCAGATTATAGATAAAAAATGATGTACTATTCTTATACAAATTTGAAAAAGAATTCAAAGAAACAATATTGAATGACTTTGACACCTCATGCAGTGTAAAAAAACTATTTTTTTCTTTAGTATGAGCAAGGGAATTATCCGTACTCACAAAAGTCAGCGTAATATCTGATATACCAGATAACGCCTCACATGTTTTTGCGATAGTATGAACATGAGCTTTGTCGGAAAAAAAGTTAATTCGCGTAAGATATACTACAGAGACCATATTTTTTGCATTAAAGGAATAACTTCATTATATTTTTTAATGTTATTTTTCTGAAGAACCTCAAAAAACCAATCGAGAAGGAACAGGTCCTCAACTTCTCTCTGTGTAAATCCTAAGCCCAGTTTATTCTCATACTTCTCTACATCTTTTGTAAAATGACTGAGTGCAGATGGAACATCGTGTTCAAAATCACCTGTATAAATCATTCTTGAAAGGTAGTGTATAATATCAATTCCATATATTGGTCTCAACCCGAAATTTTCCCAATCAATTATTGTTATCTGTTTATCAATTCTGACCATGATATTTTTATATGTCATATCTCCATGCCCTAAAGACAGCCACAAACTTTCTTCTTTCCGCTTTAATAATTCAGTCAAAACGATTCCAAATTCCTTATCATTATCAAAAGAGACGTTGCTGAATAATTTGATAATTTCATCTATTTTTACCTGTCTCACCCGTGTAAGATTTTTATGCCATTCCAAAACTTTTACAAGATAGTCTACTTCCTGAGATTTACCCACCGGGACACCAGAAGCCACCTCCTCGCACATATAATTCAATCCTCCCAATTGTCCGTGAAAAAATAATTTTGGTGATATATTCGGAAAAGCAGAAAGTCCCGCAACTTCCCTATCTATTATATCGTTATACATATTTATTCGGGTCATCTTAAAAATACACAATGGTTTATCAAAAACCGACACATAAAAAATTATTTTTTTATTTGTTTCTGGACGACCATGAAAAAATTTTGAGACCTTTAGGTCATTTTCAAAAAAATCACTCCTGAAGAGATTCTTTTTATTTTCCGTAATAATTTTTTTTATTTCTTCTATCATTTTTTTGCAAAAATAGCATAACTATAAAAAACGTGACGAATTATTTTTATAAACCAATCATGTTTGATAAATGGAATAAGGACACTTGCCCATTTACTTGTGCCGTATGCATTCATGATAAAAAAACGAAACGCGGATATATCTGTATAATCAATGAGGTACTGGGGTAAATTATACCCGGGGTGAGCAACAAAAAAATCTGTTCTTGATAGGTTAAATCCACTGTCTGCTAACAATTTTTTATACCCCGAAATACCGTACGTATACGTCCGATAACTTTTGCCTACAAATATTTTTGTAACAAAATCTGCCAAAAATCTGGGCATGAATGTTGTGTATTTCAATCTATTATGATCCTTTGCGTTGTGAAGATACGTGAGAGCAAACCTATTTTCTATACCAATATACAAAACCCCATCTTTTTTTAATAGTGAACGTATTTTTTTCAATATCTCCACCTGATCATCTCGAGGGTTACTATTATGATTTCTCTCCCCAAGCCACTCAACAACACCATTCATTAAAACAACATCAAACGTTTCGTCTGGAAAAGGCAAATGGTCAACATCCGTATGATACAGATGAACATTTTCAATCCTCTCAAATTTTTTACGGTATTCACAAAATTCCACTCTTTTGCGAGACAAATCCAAAGCATGAACCTCTTTAACATATGGTGCTAAATTAAATGTATGTACACCGAGTCCACAACCAATATCCATGCAAACAAAATCTTTTTTCAAATCCATACAATAGAGAAAATCGCTTCTTGCTCGACCAAAAATAAATTCTGTTCTTTTTAACTTTTTATCTATATATTCCTTTGCTTCACTATATTTATCTTTGGATAACATTAAAAGAATCTCGTCCATATCTTTTTCCGAGAATTCCCCCCAATATACATCATTATCAATTAGAGATTTCATCTTTTATTTTATCAAGACCCCTTTATTAAAAGATTTTTGATATTTATATTTTCTGTACAAATGCACCTTAAAAAATTCATGGTGGTTTTCAGATGTATATGGACCAAAAAATTTATCTCCAACCAAATCTTTGCGAACAAAGAAAGCCTCGTTACCTATAAAATTACAACCAACAAGTACATAACCCTTCTCTCTCCCGAGTAATTCAAGAGCTTTGACACTAGAGCCAAAATAAGAACTTCGGTTCCATATATGTTCAGGATTATACTTCATTACCAAAGAAATTTTTGGACCAAAGAAAGGGTTGCACTCTATAGCAACAACTCTTGGACTATATTTTTTGATTGCTTTCCATACCCAATAATCATTTCCGTCAATATCTATTGAAAGCAAATCTAAATCTTTCGGCACTGAATTTTTTTCAAATAATGATTCTATGTTTTCTGCAGTTATAAATGTGTTCTGAACTTTTAATGAACCATCTTCAATCACAGAGGCAAAATTCTTCTGAATTCTATTGTAAAATGTTTCACTTCCCTCTAACCACACACCACTCCACCCCTGTAAGAGCAAATATGCAGTGTTGTTTTCCAACCCATCACTCACCCCAAACTCTACGAAATTTTTATTTGTAGTACCAATTCTTTCAAATATTTCAGCCAAAATTCCATCCTCGCCTGTCTGAGAATACACGTTATACTCGTATCTATTTAATCTCTTAGGATCAGAATACTTTGGATTATTGTGTAAGTGTTTTTGCAAATAATCTTCAATTGCAATATCACGCTCAAAAGCAACATTCCTAGAAATATCCCCTATCCCTATTTTTTCAGATAAGTGAAAAAATATTTTTTTTATATATGTTTTTATTTTAGACATAATTATATATGTTTCAAAAACTGCTGGGAGTGAGTCATCGGGTTTTCATATTTCTCTACATCTGCTAAAACCATCATTTTTACTAAATCCTTAAATGAAGTTTTTGGACCCCACCCAATTGTTGTTTTTATTTTTGTTGGATCACCCAAAAGATAATTAACGTCAACCGGACGGAAGAACCTTTTGTCAGTCTTTACATAATTTTTATAATCTAAACCAACAACAGCAAAAGCTTCTTCGCAGAATTCCCGGACTGAATGGCTCTCTCCTGTGGCTACAACATAATCATCTGGCGTGTCGTTTTGTAACATTGCCCACATTGCTTCAACATAATCACCTGCAAAACCCCAATCTCTCTTTGCCTCCAAATTGCCAAGTAACAATTCTTTATTGTAGCCCATTTTTATCCTTGCTACACCATCAGTAATTTTTTTTGTAACAAACTCTATCCCCCTAATTGGAGATTCGTGATTAAACAAAATACCAGAACAGGTAAACATATTGTATCCTTCTCTATAGTTCTTGTTGACCCAGTGCCCATAAAGTTTTGCGGCCGCATATGGACTCGCTGGTTCAAAAGGAGTTTTTTCACTTTGTGGCTGTGGTGCATTACCAAACATCTCTGAAGTTGATGCTTGATAAAATTTTATTTTTGGATTTATAAAGCGAATTGAATCAAGAATCCTCGTGACTCCAAGTCCAGAAATTTCTCCCGTTGCAATCGCCTCATCAAAAGAAACACCGACAAAACTCTGGGCAGCCAGATTATATATTTCATCTGGTTCACAATACTTTATTGCAGACATTATTGAGGTTTGGTCCAAAAGATCTAGCGGAATGAGTTCGATATCTTTTTTAACATCAAGATAATGTAATCTCCAAAAATTTCGAGTACTTGATCTTCTGTAGCCACCATACACTTTATATCCTTTACTAACTAAAAATTTAGCCAAGTATGCCCCATCCTGCCCCGTGATACCTGTGATAAGTGCTTTTCTCATGTTATTTTTTATAATTATTAATAACCTCCTGTAACCAACCCAATTTCACCTTTGATGTTAATTCAATATCACACTTTGATGCAACCCTCACGCTTTCATCTCCCATATTTTTTCGCTCTTCAGCAGAAAAGTTCATTATTGTAACTATAGCATCTCCTACCGCCTCTATATCCCCCGTCTTAACAACAAAACCGTTCTTGCCCTCAGGTATCGCTTCTTTTAACCCTCCATTATCATACACAACTAAAGGGTTCCCAGATGCCATACCTTCTAAAAGTGCCAGATCTAACCCGCAAGATCTTTCTGAATTAGAAAGGTTTGAATACACGTCAAGTGACCTATAAAACTTCACTAGATCAACTTCCGATAGACGACTGAAAAAAAACACTTTATCCAAGACTTTTTCTTCCTCAGCCAACATCTTCCATTTCAACACATCTCCAGAACCACCACATATAGCAGCCCCGACATTATGACCTTTTTTGTGCAATATGGCGATAGTTTTTATCAAATGATCATGACCTTTTCTCAGTTCAAAAGCCCCGACTGCACCAACAAGAAACATATCTTTAGGCAACTTCAAATACTCTCTCAGTTGAATTTTTGATTCATTTATTTCCATACGGCAACGACTAAAATCACATGTATCATAAAAAGCTTTAGTTTTGTTATTAGGAAGATATTTCTGGGCACCTACCGAACAGTTGCTTATACCCAGAACCAGTTCTGCCATGTTTAGAAAAGATACCCAATATTTTCTTTTCTCTACCTCGTTTAGATGTTTATTTACTCCCATCAGTGGATCTTTAACTTCAGCATATGTATCTACAACCACAGGAATTCTTCTTCTATTTGCAACGGAAGCAACCATAAAAGTCTTTATGAGTGCTGCTTCAGATAAAATTACATCTGGTTTATATAAAGAAATAACTTTGTCTATATACACACCGTACGCTGAGTACAAAATTGTTTCTACCATAATACGAGGGTACAAGTTATAGTATTTTGAAAAAAGATTGATATACAAAAAAGGATTCTTAAAGAAATATCTAATCAAAAATAATGCTTTTTTTAATTTATTCGGCTTTGAAGAATACTCAAAAAAATACTCTGCATCTGCCCCAAAATCATCGGCATTATCTGGGCGATAAACAAAAGTCAAAGCAACATCATGACCCATTTTCTTCCATTCCCGAGCATACAAAAGCGATACTTTTGGAATACCTCCATATGGAGGCGGCATACTATCACCAGTTGTTCCAGTAATTAAAATCTTCATAAGATAAAACTAAACTATTTTAGATACCACTTCTTTTACTTTCTTTGCGACAAACTTCAATTCTTCTTCTGAGATGTCTGGGCCACTTGGAATATAAAAACTATTTTCTGAAATCTTATTGGCAACAGGACAATCATTCTCTTTACATAAACCTTTTTGAATAAAAATTTTCTGACGATTCATTGGTACAAAACCGTCTCGCGTATCTACACCCGCCTCTTTAAGTTTTAACATCAATTCTTTCTTTTTGCCTTCCAACTCCCCTGTGAGTACTATATGGAACATCCAGTAAACATTTTTAGCATATTCTCTTTCAACAGGTAACTGAAAACCTTTTATATTCTTAAAAGACTTTAAGTAGAATTTTGCAATGCTTCTTTTTTTACCAATAATTTTATTTACTTTTTTTAACTGTGATAATCCTAAGGCAGCCAAAATATTACTCATCCTATAATTAAAACCGAAATCTTCATGCATAAACCTATTTTCCTTACCAAAAGCCAGTGAACGTAAAATTCTTGCTCGGCTATTCAAGGTAGAATCTTTAAATACAACCATTCCACCTTCCCCAGTGGTGATAAATTTATTGGCCAAAAAACTAAAACAACCTGCATCACCTAGAGATCCAAGAAGTTTACCTTTATATTCTCCACCCAACGCTTCAGCCACATCTTCAATTACTAACAGTTTGTGTTTTTTAGCAATCTTTAGAATTGGGTCCATGTCCACTGAGTGCCCGTAAATATGAACAACTACAATTGCTTTAGTTTTAGAATTGATTTTTCCTTCAATTAATTTTGGATTGATATTAAATGTGTCTTTTTCAATATCAATAAAAACAGGTTTGGCTCCAAGATATAGAACAGGTAGTGCAGTAGATATGTTTGTGTAGGTCGAGACCAAAACCTCATCCCCTTTACCAATACCCAATGTAGCCATCGCAAGATGAAGTGCTGTATAACAACTCGTCGTTGCCACACCAAAAGAGGCACCACAAAACTTAGCAAATTTCCCCTCAAACTCATTCAACTCAAGCCCCCCAAGGCCAGACACATCCCCACGTTTTACAGCATTAAAAACCGCCTGAGCATCAGATTCATCTATAATAGGACGTGATACTGGTACGAACATGAACAGATGATAACAAAAATAGCCCTGTATGGAAAGAGCCCTATAAGGTTACCTGATGCTAAGAAAAAAACCTTTTATCCCACCAAATTCATAAAATTCCTCATTATATAAACCATCCCAATATGATTCAAAAGTCTTCTTTGTTCTCAAAAAACCACTAAAAGCAACTGGCTTTTGAAGCAAGAACCATTTCAATTCCCTAGACTTTCTATTATAGATAGATCTTAATGTTAAAAATGATGATGGAATAAATATAATATTTTTGATTTTAGTTTTGTGCAAATTGAGAAAAATTTCCCTCCATTGAGAATCAGAAAAACTGGCATCAACTCTGTACATAAGACAGACAGAACTTTCTGATAAATACTTTTGTTTTATTTCTGCCCAATCTCCTCTCAACAAATCAAATCGAATAATTCCATCTGCCTCAATGAAAACGTTTTTCAAAAGAGAAACATTTTCTGGAGCAAATTCGGAACAAACAATTTTCACCTCTGGTGAATTTTTCTTAATCTGATATTCCAATCCAGCCCCACCAACACCAACAGAAAAAATACTATTTAATTTTTTTTCTTTTAATAAAACTGAAATATCACGAGCTCTTTGTAGCAATCCCCCATCTTGCCCGTCTTTTTTAACCTGAGCATCACAAGCCAGCAACCATTCTTCTCGATTCTTTGATATTGAAAATTGTGGATGAGTAATACGAAGAGCATCCCAAGATTCCATTGAATTAAGTTCGTTATCTTTCAATAGATGGGCCGTCTTTCCAAAAGTTTGATAGTGCTTTATTGTGAGAGAAAAAGGTAGTGAATTTATATATTTTAGAAATGAAATTATCATACGATTAT